>NZ_JBFADP010000010.1:0-149861 GCF_040641415.1 Streptomyces sp. NPDC020875
GTCGCGCCCGCCGCCGGTCCGCGGACCGTGCGTGGCTGGTCGCGCAGTTCCGCCCCCTATGCCTTCGGCAATGGGGGGACCCCAGCGCCCCTGGGCACCTGGCACCCGCCTCCCGGGAGGCGGGCGTCACGCGGCGCGGCAGAGGAGGAGAAGGGCGCGGTCGTCGTTGACGTCCTTCGCGACCGCCTCGATGAGATGCCACGCCGCGCCCTCGAAGCCCGCCTGGACATAGCGGTCCGCTTCGCCGGTGAGCCGGTCCATGCCCTCGCCGAGGTCGCGGCCCGGTGCCTCGACCAGACCGTCGGTGAAGAGCATCAGGACGTCGCCGGGGCGGAGCGCGCCCTTCACGGGGTCGAACTGCGCGCCGTCGTAGACCCCGAGCAGTGGGCCCTCCGCGCCCTTCTCCTCCCAGACGCCGCTGCCCGCGTTGAGCTGGAGCGCCGGGAGGTGGCCCGCCGAGTACAACTCGAAGTCGCCGGAGTCCAGGTCGAGGACGAGGTGGACGGAGGTGGCGAAGCCCTCGTCCCAGTCCTGGCGGAGCAGATAGCCGTTGGCGGCGGGGAGGAAGCCGTGCGGGGGCAGTGACCCGAGGAGTCCGCCGAAGGCGCCGGAGAGCAGCAGGGCCCGGGAGGCCGCGTCCATGCCCTTGCCGGAGACGTCGGTGAGGACGATCTCCAGGGTCCGGCCGCCGTTGGTGCGGGCGGCGACGACGAAGTCGCCGGAGAAGGACTGGCCTCCGGCCGGGCGGAGCGCCATCTCGCGGTGCCAGCCCTTGGGGAGCCGGGGCAGGGCGCTCTGGACCCGGATGCGTTCGCGCAGGTCGAAGAGCATGGTGCCGCCGCGTCGCCAGGGCACCCCGACCCGGGCCCGGAACTGGGCGATCAGCAGGCCGAAGAAGCCGCAGGCGGCGACCACGAGCACGATGCCCGGGGTGACCCTGCCGGGCCCGTCGCCGTAGGGGCCGAGGGCGACGCTCTCCACGATCAGGCCGCCCGCGCAGGCCGCGTAGAGGCCCAGCAGGCTGGCGGGGCGCAGGACCAGCGCGCCCGCGACGATCGGCAGGACCAGCGCGGCGGGTGAGATCCATTCGGGGTCGAGGGTGGTGCCCCAGGTGAGCAGGGGGACGGTGAGCAGCAGCCCGGCGAGGGCGATGGTGTCGGAGCCGTCGCCGCGGAAATAGTCGACGGCGGACTTGCGCAGCGCGACTCGGACCCGGTGCACGGCTTTGCGCATCCGGGCCCGCATCGATTCCGCCGCCTTCTTCTGGGCCATTGTCGTGTGACCCTATCGATCCATCAGCCGTTCGTGCAGGGGGACCCCTCAGACAATGCGTTCGAAATCGGATCGCACTGTCGACATATCGCCCGATCATCATGGCATATGACAGGACACCCTCCCGGGGCTCCCGAGACCGCTGAGGCAACGGAAAAGTCGCTGGTTGCAAAGGGTCTTCTGAGGTAGGGATGGCCGTATGACCACAACTGAGCTTCATGTGCTGTCCGCGATGGATTGGGACAAGTGGTACGGCGTCCTGGAGGCCGCCTTCGGCGGCGGCACCAAGGGGCCGGAGCACCGGGAGATGATCCGCGCGATCAGCGATCCCGGCCGGTTGATCGCGGCCCGGGACGGCGAGCTGTTCGCGGGGACGGCGGGTTCCTTCCGGTTCGAGGTGACGGTGCCGGGCGGACGGCTCGCCAAGGTCGCCGGGGTGACGATGGTGAGTGTCGCAGCGACCCACCGGCGGCGCGGGATCCTCACCGCGATGATGCGGCGTCAGCTGGACGATCTGCGGGAGCGGGGCGAGGCGCTGGCCATGCTGACCGCCTCGGAACCGGCGATCTACGGCCGGTACGGCTACGGCACGGCCAGCCGCCAGTTCCGGCTGGAGATCGACACCGCGCGGGTCCGGCTGGGGCCGCTGCCCGATGGTACGGAGAAGGTCGGGATACGGACGGCCCCGGTCGGCGACGAGGCGGCGGTCGACGCCTGCGAGGCGGTCTACGCGCGGGCGGTGCCCACCAGGCCCGGCATGATCGCCCGGCTGCCCGGCTGGGCCCCGCTCCAGGTCCTCGACCGTGATCCGTCGGCACCGCTGCTCTGTGTGCTCGCCGAGCGGGACGGCGAGGTCACGGGTTACGCCCGCTACCGCAACCGGTCGGCGTGGGACGAGTCGGGGCCCGCCGGTTCCGTCGAGGTGCAGGACCTCCAGGCGGACGATCCGGCGTCCCGGGCGGCGCTCTGGCGCTATCTCCTCGGGATCGATCTGACCTCGAAGCTCACCAAGCACAGCCTGCCGGTGGACGATCCGCTGCTGCACCTGGTCTCGGACCCGCGGCGGTGCGGGCTGCGGCAGTGGGACGGGCTCCACGTCCGGCCGGTCGAGGTGGGCGCGGCGCTGGCGGCCCGCGGCTACCGGTGCCCGGTGGATGTGGTGATCGACGTCGAGGACGCGTTCTGCGGCTGGAACACCGGCCGGTGGCGACTGACGGCCGACGCGTCGGGCGCGGTCTGCGAGCGGACGGCCGATCCGGCCGATCTCGCCCTGCCGGTACGGGCGCTGGGCGCGGTGTATCTCGGCGGGGTGACGCTGACGTCGCTGGCGGCGGCCGGACTGGTCCGGGAGGTACGGCCCGGGGCGCTCGCGGCGGCTTCGGCGGCGTTCGGCTCGGAGACCGCCCCCTGGTATCCGCACGACTTCTGATCCGCCGTACGGCGCGATGCCCCCGGCCACCGGGAAGGGCACCGGGCCCGGACGGAAGGGTCCGGGCCCGGGCGCCTCAGGCGCGCTGGCAGGTGGGGCACCAGAAGAGGTTGCGGGCGGCGAGGTCCGCCGTACGGACCGGGGTCGTACAGATGAGGCAGGGGAGGTTCGCCCGGCGGTAGACGTAGACCTCGCCGCCGTGGTCGTCGACGCGCGGCGGGCGGCCCATCGCCTCCGGGGTGTGCTCGGGCCGTACGGTGTCGATGCGGTTGTGGCGCACACCCTCCCGCATCAGCGCCACCAGATCGGCCCAGATCGCGTCCCATTCGGCCCGCCGCAGCTCACGGCCGGTGCGATAGGGATCGATCCCGTGCCGGAACAGGACTTCGGCCCGGTAGACGTTGCCGACCCCGGCGATGACCTTCTGATCCAGCAGCAGGGCCGCGATCGTGGTCCGGGAGCGGCTGATCCGGGCAAAGGCGGTGTCCGGGTCGCCGGAGAGCGGATCGCCGGGCGGACGCAGCGGGTCCGGGCCCAGCCGGTCGTGTATCGCGGTCTTCTCCGCGTCGGTGATCAGGGCGCAGGTCGTCGGGCCGCGCAGATCCATGTACGCGCCCTCGTTGGCCAGTCGCAGCCGGACCGTGTCCAGCGGCGGCCGGAGCGGGGGCGTACCGAAGTCGACCCGGCCGAAGAGCCCGAGGTGGACATGGATCCAGCCCTGGGCCCCGAAGCCGAGGAAGAGATGCTTGCCATGGGCCTCGGTCCCGGTCATCGGCTGCCCGTCGAGGAGGGCGGCGGAGTCGGAGAACTTGCCCTGCGGGCTGCTCACCCGGACCGGCCGGGCGGCGAACCGCTCCCGGTGGTCGGCGGCGAGCCGGTGGATCGTATGCCCCTCGGGCACGTACGGCTCCTGGAACGAGAACGAGAACGGGAACGGATCGGCAGACACCCCGCGGACGGGGAGGCGGACGGGGAGGGAGTGGCGGGCGGCCGTGCCCGGCAGGGCCGCCCGCGGAGGTCACGGCTGCCGGGGGTGGCCCTCGGGGATCGGGGGCAGCTCGCCCGTCGTCTCGTAGGCGCTGAGCATCTCGATCCGGCGGGTGTGCCGGTCCTCGCCCGAGTACGGCGTGGTCAGGAAGATCTCCACGAACTTCACGGCCTCGTCCCGCGAGTGCATCCGGGCGCCGACCGCGACGACGTTGGCGTTGTTGTGCTCACGGCCGAGGGCCGCGGTCTGCTCGCTCCAGGCCAGCGCCGCCCGGACGCCCTTCACCTTGTTCGCGGCGATCTGCTCGCCGTTGCCGGAGCCGCCGATGACGATGCCGAGGCTGTCGGCGTCGGCGGCGACGCGCTCGGCGGCGCGCAGGCAGAACGGGGGGTAGTCGTCGAGGGCGTCGTAGATATGGGGGCCGCAGTCCACGGGCTCGTGGCCCTGGGCCGTGAGCCACTCGACGAGGTGGTTCTTGAGTTCGTATCCGGCATGGTCGGAACCGAGGTACACGCGCATGGTCCGAGTGTGGCACGGCCCCGGCCGCCGGACCGTCGCCGGGGCCGGACCTGTGGACGGCCCCCGCGGCGGGGGAAGTGCGAGAGGCTCCCCGGTGGGCGGTGGTACGCCCCGGGAAGCCTCCGCGGTCACCGGACCCCGGCCGGGGCCGGGGGAGTTCTCAGCCCTTGCGGCCGACGAGTTTCCAGGCGGCGGGCAGCGCGCCCATCGCCAGGGCCGCCTTCACCGCGTCGCCGATCAGGAACGGGGTGAGTCCGGCGGCGACCGCCTGGGTGAGCGTCATGCCCGTGGCGAGCGCGAGATAGGGGACACCGACGGCGTAGATGATCGCCGAGCCGACGACCATCGCGCCCGCGGTCCGCCAGACCGAGCGGTCGGCGCCGCGCCGGGCCAGGGCGCCGACGACTCCGGCGGCCAGCAGCATGCCGAGGATGTAGCCGAAGGACGGCATGCCCCAGCCCGACTGGCCCTCGGCGAACCAGGGCATCCCGGCGACGCCAGCGACGGCGTAGAGCGCGAGGGAGAGCAGGCCCCGGCGGGTGCCGAGGGCGGTCCCGACGAGCAGCGCGGCGAAGGTCTGGCCGGAGACGGGCACCGGGGAGCCGGGCACGGGGACGGCGATCTGGGCGGCGAGTCCGGTGAGGACGGCACCGCCCGCGACGAGCGCGATGTCACGGGTGCGGGAGGCGGGCAGCAGGTCCGCGAGGACCACGCCGGGACGGGAAGTGACGGTGGCAGTGCTCATCGGGTCTCCGCGGGATTCGGGAAGAGGGAAGGGAAGTGCAGGGGGAGCCGGTCCGGTGCCGCACGGGCCCTGGATGTCGGGAACAGGCCGACGGTAGCCCAAGGCCGGTGGCGCCTACACCATCAGCGGCTGACAAAGGCGGACCCGAGCCCTTCATGGGGAGTCCACAAAGAGTCCTTCACACCCGAGGCGGGACGTGACGCTGATCACGCGTGAAGCGGGGAGGGGGCGCGTCGGCGCGACAGGGGGCGCTCTGTAGGGTCTCTCCAAAGACCGCGGGGGCGCCTTCCGGGCGCCGGAGCCATGATCGCCTCATTACCCGCGAGTAGAGGCATGGATACGATGTGTGAGCCTCGTGACCGTATAGCGGACAACCGTTCCCTCTGGCCGGTTACGGCACCCAGACTGTGGCCCTTTACCGACGACGGCACCACTCCCCCGGCCTCCCGGCCGCGCCGTCGGCCGAACCGCTAGCGAAGAGGGCGTCCCCATGTCCCGTACCTCAGCTTCCGCCGAGCACACGGAGCCCCCCGGGCCGTCCGGCGGCCCGGACGGCGGCGGTGAACGCCGCTCCACCGATATCGCCCTCTCCCACGGGCTCAAGCAGCGCCATCTGTCGATGATCGCCCTCGGCGGGGTCATCGGCGCCGGACTCTTCGTCGGCTCCGGCGCGGGCATCGCCGCCGCCGGTCCCTCCATCGTCGTCGCCTACGCGATCTCCGGCCTGCTCGTGATGCTGGTGATGCGGATGCTGGGCGAACTGTCGGCGGCGAACCCGGCCTCCGGCTCCTTCTCCGTCCACGCCGAACGGGCGATCGGCCCCTGGGCCGGATTCACCTCCGGCTGGGCCTTCTGGTTTCTGCTCTGCGTCGCCGTCGGCCTGGAGGGCATCGGCGCCGCGAAGATCATGACGGGCTGGTTCCCGGGCACCCCGGAGTGGGCCTGGGTCGCCCTCTTCATGATCGTCTTCTGTGCGACGAACCTCGCGTCCGTGAAGAATTTCGGCGAGTTCGAGTTCTGGTTCGCCGCCCTGAAAGTGGGGGCGATCGTCCTCTTCCTGGTCATCGGCGGACTCGCCATCGTCGGCGCCCTGCCCGACACCGACGCCCCCGGCACCAGCAATCTCCTGGGCGACGGCGGCTTCATGCCGCACGGCGTGGACGGACTGATCGTCGGACTGCTCGCATCCGTCTTCGCCTACGGCGGTCTGGAGACCGTCTCGATCGCCGCCGCCGAGTCCGAGCACCCCGTCCAGGGCGTCGCCAAGGCGGTCCGTACCGCGATGTGGCGGATCGCCGTCTTCTACATCGGCTCCATGGCCGTCATCGTCACCCTCGTCCCCTGGGACGACCCCGATGTGGTCAGCAAGGGGCCCTACGTCGCCACTCTCGACCACCTCTCCATCCCCGGCGCCGACCAGATCATGAACGTCGTCGTACTGATCGCCCTGCTCTCCGCGATGAACGCCAATATCTACGGCGCGTCCCGGATGGCCTGCTCCCTCGTCGCCCGCGGCCAGGGCCCCGCCGTCATCGGCCGGACGTTCGGACAGGTGCCGAGGATCGCCGTCGTCGCCTCCTCCGTCTTCGGCTTCGGCTGCGTACTGCTCAGCTACTGGCGGCCCGACGACGTCTTCATGTGGCTGCTGAAGATGATCGGCGCCATCATCCTGGTCGTCTGGATCTTCATCGCCGTCTCCCAGCTGGTGCTCCGCCGCCGCACCGAACGCGAGACACCCGAACGGCTCGTCGTCCGGATGTGGGCCTACCCCTATCTGACCTGGCTGGCGCTGGCCGCGATGGCCACCGTCTTCGTCCTGATGGCCCGTGAGCCCGAGACCAGGACCCAGCTCTACTACACCGGCGGACTCGTCGCCGCACTCGCCGCCGTCGGCTACGCACGGCAGCGAATCACAAGCACCGAGCGAAAGGTACGCGCGAACGATTGACGCTCCGCGCCCGCGGTTCCAAGCTCGGATGCCATCGACGGATCGACACATCGATGGACGGTCGGGCGGCCGGGGGGCCAGGACGACGAGGGAGCCGACCGGCCCCCCGCGCCCGCACACGCGGAGGCGACGCATGAGAGTCCTGGCTGCGGGAGACCACTTCGTCCGCAACTCCCTGATCGCCGAAGCCCTCAGACGCGATCTGCCCGACGCGGCGCTCGACCTGACCGAGCTGACCCTCCCCTGGCCGCTGGAGCCCTTCGGGCCCGTCGGAGAGGTGGAGGAGGCCAGCGACGCCGAGGACGCGCTGATCGCGGCGCTCGACGGGGTCGAGGTCTGCGTCACCCAGATGGCGCCGTTCACCGAACGGGTCCTCGACGCGGCCCCCGCCCTCCGGATGATCGCGGTCTGCCGCAGCTGGCCCGTCAACGTCAATGTCGCGGCGGCCGAGGCGCGCGGCATCCGGGTGGTCTGCGCGCCCGGCCGCAACGCGGCGGCGACCGCGGAATTCACCCTCGGGCTGATGCTGTCGGCGCTCCGACGCATCCCCGAGGCGCACAACTCGCTCACCGCGAAAGGCCACTGGGACGGCTCCTCCTACACCTACGAACAGAGCGGCACCGAACTGGAGGACGCGTCCGTCGGCGTCATCGGCTACGGGGCAGTCGGCAGCCGGGTCGCCCGGGTACTCGGCGCCTTCGGCTCGACCGTCGACATCTACGACCCGTACGTCCGGGGCGACGTCCACGGCATGCGGGCGCCCTCCCTCGAAGCCATGCTCCGCCGCTGCCGCGTCATCACCCTGCACGCCCGGCTCACCCCCGAGACCCGGGGCATGATCGGCGCCCATGAACTGTCCCTGATGCCGCGCGGCTCCGTCCTGGTGAACACCGCCCGCGGGGGGCTCGTGGACACCGAGGCGCTCTGCGACGCGCTCGACAGCGGACGGCTCGCGGCGGCGGCGCTCGACGTCTACGAGGAGGAGCCGCCGAGACCGGGCAGCCGGCTCTTCTCCACCCCGAACCTGGTCCTCACCCCTCATGTGGGCGGGGCGAGCCGGGAGGTGGCACGGAAGGCGGCGGCGTTCATCGCCACCCAGATCCGGGCGTACGCGCTGCGCGCGCTCTAGGGGGTCTCCTCACCGTTGCCCGACGGCCGCCTGCGGAGGCCCTCGGGGGCGCTGGGGACTGCGCGAGCAACCACCGACGGGTCGCACTCGGCATATGACGCCATCTCTACGGCGGGGTCCCGGGTCGCGCCGTGGTGCGTGCCGACGGTGTGCGGACGGACCGCCGTCCGTGGCCGTTCGCGCAGTTCCCCGCGCCCCTGAACACCTCCGGGCGACCCGGCAGGAAAGGGCCAGTCTCCCTGAACACCTCCGGGTGAGCCCGCAGGGGAGGGGTGCCGGCCTCGCAGCCCCCCGCATGGGGCCATCGGAAGTCCTAGGACCAACGCATGATCCGGGCGCAGCACTTTCTGCTGCTAACGTGCAGATGCATAAGATGTGCAATAAGCAGCACCCGGAGGGACCGGACACCATGACCGTCTACACACTTCCCGAACTCCCCTACGACTACGCCGAGCTCGCGCCGGTCATCAGCCCGGAGATCATCGAGCTGCACCACGACAAGCACCACGCGGCGTACGTCAAGGGCGCGAACGACACCCTGGAGCAGCTCGCGGAGGCGCGGGACAAGGACGCGTGGGGTGCGATCAACGGGCTGGAGAAGAACCTCGCGTTCCATCTCTCGGGGCACATCCTGCACAGCATCTACTGGCACAACATGACCGGTGAGGGCGGCGGCGAGCCGCTGGACAAGGACGGTGTGGGCGAGCTGGCCGACGCCATCGCCGAGTCCTTCGGTTCGTTCGCCAAGTTCAAGGCGCAGCTGACGAAGGCGTCCGCGACCACGCAGGGCTCCGGCTGGGGCGTGCTGGCGTACGAGCCGGTCAGCGGTCGGCTGATCGTGGAGCAGATCTACGACCACCAGGGCAATGTCGGCCAGGGCTCGGTGCCGATCCTGGTCTTCGACGCCTGGGAGCACGCCTTCTACCTTCAGTACAAGAACCAGAAGGTGGACTTCATCGAGGCCATGTGGCAGGTCGTCAACTGGCAGGACGTCGCCAAGCGCTACAACGAGGCGAAGGGGCGTACCCCGCTCATCGCCCCGTGACCGGGGTACGGCCGGGTGGGACCGTCCCGGTCGTACGCGAAGAACGTCCTGCTCGTGATCGTCTTCTCACCTTTCACGTGCGGACGGTATGACGGAGGGCCCCCGCGAGGACGTGACTCGCGGGGGCCTTTCCGTGTGCCCGGGGCGCCGCAGGCCCGAGGTCAGAGGTCAGGGATCAGAGGTTGGAGAAGTCCGGGTCGGCCGTCCGGGTCCGCTTGATCTCGTAGAAGCCGGGGGTCGAGGCCACCAGCAGGGTGCCGTCCCAGAGCCGGGCCGCCGCCTCGCCCTTCGGCGCGGGGGTGACGACGGGGCCGAAGAAGGCGATCTGCTCGCCGTCGGCGCCGGGGACGGCGATCACGGGGGTGCCGACGTCCTGGCCGACCTTGTCGATGCCTTCCTGGTGGGAGGCGCGGACCGCGGCGTCGTAGGTGTCGCTGTCGGCGTACTCCAGCAGCTTCGCGGGGAGCCCGGCGTCTTCGAGGGCGTCGGCGATGGCGTCCCGGGTGGCGCCCCGGCCCTCGTTGTGGAAGCGGGTGCCGAGGGCGGTGTACAGCGGGCCGACGACCTCCTCGCCGTGCTGGGCGCGGGCGGCGGTGACCACCCGTACGGACGCCCAGGCGTCCTTCAGGGCTTCCCGGTACTCCTCCGGCAGCTCGTCCAGTTTGTCCTCGTTGAGTACGGCGAGACTCATCACATGCCAGCGGACCTCGATATTCCGGACCTTCTCCACTTCCAGGATCCAGCGGGAGGTCATCCACGCCCAGGGGCAGAGGGGGTCGAACCAGAAGTCGGCGGGCGTTCGGCCGTTGTCGGACATCGTCTCTCCTCACCAGGGACCGGCGCTGCGCGCGCGGTGCTGCCGTCCACGGCGACAACAAGGTCGGTGACCGGCCGATTCCCCCCGGTACCGCCGGTTCGGGCGCATGGGAGGATCGGGCCGTTGGACCGAGACACGAAGGAGTGCCCGTGCCGGGTGAGAATCTGTCCCGCGACGAAGCCCGCGAGCGGGCCGAGCTGCTGTCCGTCGACGGTTACGAGGTGGCGCTCGACGTCACATCGGCGACCGCCGGTACCGGGGAGAGCGGTCCGGGTGGTGGTGGCGGGGGTCCGCTGACCTTCCGCTCCGTGACGACGATCCGCTTCCGCTCGGCCCGGCCGGGCGCGAGCAGCTTCGCGGATCTGGTGGCGCCCGCCGTCACCGCCGTCAGCCTGAACGGCGAGCAGCTGGATCCGGCCGAGGTCTTCGACGGGGCCCGGATCAGGCTGGACGGCCTGGCGGCGGAGAACGTGCTGGTGGTGGACGCGCAGTGCGCGTACAGCCGGACCGGTGAGGGTCTGCACCGGTTTGTCGACCCGGAGGACGGCGAGGTCTATCTCTACACCCAGTACGAGCCCGCCGACGCCCGCCGGGTCTTCGCCAACTTCGAGCAGCCCGACCTCAAGGCGCCGTTCCGGTTCGAGGTGACCGCGCCCGAGGGCTGGACCGTGTGGAGCAACGGCGCCGGGGAGCGGGACGCCGGGGACGGGGTCTGGCGGTTCGCGGAGACCCGGCCGATCTCCACGTACATCACGGCCGTGGTGGCCGGTCCGTACCACTACGAGACCGACCTCTACTCCCGGATCCTCTCCGACGGAACGGTGCTGGAGATTCCGCTGGGGGCGATGTGCCGCAAGGGTCTCGCCCGGCACTTCGACGCCGACGACATCTTCCTGGTCACCAAGCAGGGCCTGGACTTCTTCCACGAGCGGTTCGACTTCCCGTACCCCTTCGGCAAGTACGACCAGGCGTTCGTGCCCGAGTACAACATCGGCGCGATGGAGAACCCGGGGTGCGTCACCTTCCGGGAGGAGTTCATCTTCCGGGGCAAGGTCACCCAGGCGTCGTACGAGCGCCGCGCCAATGTGATCCTGCACGAGATGGCGCATATGTGGTTCGGCGACCTGGTCACCATGGTCTGGTGGGACGACCTGTGGCTGAAGGAGTCCTTCGCCGACTTCATGGGGTCGTACGCCATGGTCGGCGCGACCCGCTTCACCAACGGCTGGATCACCTTCGCCAACAACCGCAAGGCGTGGGCGTACCGGGCCGACCAGATGCCGTCGACGCATCCGGTCACGGCGGACATCCGCGACCTGGAGGACGCCAAGCTCAACTTCGACGGGATCACCTACGCCAAGGGCGCCAGCGTGCTGAAGCAGCTGGTCGCCTATGTCGGCGAGGAGGCGTTCCTGGAGGGGTCGCGGCGCTACTTCCAGCGGCACGCGTACGGCAACACCCGGCTCGCCGATCTGCTGTCGGTACTGGAGGAGGTGTCCGGGCGGGACATGTCCGCCTGGTCGCGGTCGTGGCTCCAGACGGCGGGGGTGAACTCCCTGACGCCGGTCGTCACCTATGACGCGGGCGGCCGGATCACCGAGCTGGCGATCGTCCAGGACGCGGGAACCGTCCGGGGCGAGGAGGGCGTACTGCGGCCGCACCGGGTCGCCGTCGGCCTCTACCGGCAGGAGGACGGGGAGCTGGTGCGCTACGCCTCCGCCGAGGCGGACGTGGTCGGCGCGCGGACCGTCGTACCGGAGCTGGCGGGGTCCGAGCGCCCGGCGCTGGTCCTGGTCAACGACGAGGACCTGACCTACTGCAAGATCCGCTTCGACGAGGGGTCGCTGGCCGTGCTCCGGGAGCGGCTGGGCGAGGTCTCCGACCCGCTGGCCCGGGCGCTCTGCTGGTCGGCGCTGTGGAACCTGACCCGGGACGCGCTGATGCCCGCCCGGGACTTCGTGGACCTGGTACTGAGGTTCGCGGGCCGCGAGTCCGATATCGGCGTACTCCAGATGCTGCACGCCTGGACCCGGATCGCCCTGACGCACTACGCGGCCCCGGCGTGGCGCGAGGAGGGCGGCCGGCTGCTGGCCCA
Source organism: Streptomyces sp. NPDC020875 (assembly GCF_040641415.1). NCBI lineage: Bacteria > Bacillati > Actinomycetota > Actinomycetes > Kitasatosporales > Streptomycetaceae > Streptomyces > Streptomyces sp. NPDC020875. Next base: position 11,988 of record NZ_JBFADP010000010.1, read on the forward strand.
GGGCGCCCTGCGGGAGCTGCGGCTGGCGGAGCCCGGCGGTCAGCACCAGCTGACCTGGGCCCGGTTCTTCGCCACGGTCGCGGAGTCGGCGGCCGATCTCCAGCTGCTCGACGGTCTCCTCGACGGCACGGCGAAGATCGACGGCCTCGATGTGGACCAGGAACTGCGCTGGGCGTTCCTGGAGCCGCTGGCCTCCCACGGCATCGCCGACGAGGAGCGGCTGGCTGCCGAACTGGCCCGGGACGACACCGCGTCCGGGACCCGCCACCACGTCCGCTGTCTGGCCGCCCGGCCGTCGGCCGCCGTCAAGGACGAGGCGTGGGCCCGGGTCGTCGAGTCCGACGAACTCTCCAACGCCCTGGTCGAGGCGACGATCTCGGGCTTCGTCCAGTCCGGTCAGCGGGAGCTGCTGGCGCCGTACGCGGCGAAGTACTTCGCCGCGATCGAACGGCTCTGGGGCGAGCGGACCATCCAGATCGGGATGGACGTCGTCTCCGGCCTCTTCCCGGCGCTCCAGGGCGAGAGCGCCCGGGTCGCGGCCGAGGAGTGGCTGGCGGCCCACGAGGACGCGGCCCCGGCCCTGCGCCGGCTGGTCCTGGAGTCCCACGACGACCTGGTCCGGGCGCTGAACGCGCAGCAGAAGGACGCGGCGCTGGGCGGGTAGCCGCCGTCTTCGGCCCGGGACGGGGCGCGGTCGCCATCGGGCGACCGCGCCCCGTCGCGCGTCGGCCCCGGTCACCCCGAGGGCGTGTCCGCGGCCGGGAGGAACCGCGCCGACGGCGAACGGTTCGTCAGCGGGCCGTGGAGGGCCGGGCGCGCGGTTCTCCACGCCCCTGAATGCCCCCACAGCAGCGCCCCCTGAAGGCGCCGAGCACTCGGCAGAGGAGCGGTTCGTCAGCGGACCGTGGTGGGCCGGGCGCGGTTCTGCCCCCTATGCCTTCGGCGATGGGGGGACCCCCAGCGCCCCGGGGGGACCTTCCCGGCCCGCCCCGGGAACGCGGCGGCCGTCCGGATTCACCAGGAGAGCGATCGAGGGGCGCCGGGCGCCCAGGGCCCGGTCAGGCGTTCGCCAGGAACCAGATCGCGAGGAGGGCCGGGGGCAGGAGCAGGCTCGCCAGATGGCACAGGGCCGACCGGGGGAGCCGGAGCAGGGCGAGCAGCAGGAGTCCGCCCACGAGCCAGCCGAAGTACACCTGGCCCGCCAGCGTCTGGCCCGCTTCGGCCTCCCGCGCGTCCTCCGGTGTACCGGTGGAGAGGCCGGTTCCGATGATCATCAGGGCGAGCCAGCCACAGAGCAGCAGATTCACCAGTACGACCAGCCCGGCCACCAAGGGGTCGGCGCTCCGGGCCCGGCCCGTAGTCCGGCCGCCGGAGGGAACTCTCGCCGTCTCGTCCATCCGGTCAGCCTGCGCCGTCGCCCGGCGGCCGGGCATGAGTACGGGTACTCACCTCCCCGGCGGCGCCCGCCGGGGCGCATGGGGCTGACGGGCCGGACGGGGGTACGCGGGGCGGACTTCAGCGCAGCGGCGTGCCGGGTTGGCGACGGGGGTGTAACAGGGGATATCGGGCGGGGCGGGGCGGGCATCCCCCTCGCATGACTCCCCACACCCCTCTTTCCGGTTCCGCCATCTCCGACTCCTCCGGCTCGTCCGACCCCTCCGGCTCGCCCGGCTCATCCGAAGCGACCGGCGCCGAATACGTGCTGTCCGCCGCCCAGTTGCGGGAGCGCGGCGTCACCGGGGCGCGGCTCGCGGCCCGGTGCCGGGCGGGCGGGCCGTGGCAGCCGCTGCTGCCGGGGGTGTATCTGCTGCGCCGGGGCGTGCCGACCGGGGCGGAGGTACTGCGGGGTGTGCTGCTGTACGCGGGCCGCCCGCCGGGGCGGACCGGTGGCTCGGTGCGGCCGTACGGGGACGCCGTGCTGACCGGGGCCGCCGCCCTCGCGCTGTACGGGTTCGGCTCCGTACCGTCGCCGGAGGAGGCCGGTGCGGTCGACGTCCTGGTGCCGAGGACCCGGCGGCTGCGGTCCACGGGGTGCGCCCGGATCGTCCGGACCGCCGCCCTGCCGGAGCCGGTGCCGGTCGGCGGGCTGCCGGTGGCGCCGGTGGCGCGGGCCGTCGCGGACGCCGTGACGGTGACGGCGGACGCCGCCGGCGTACGGCTGCTGGTGACCGAGGCCGTGGGCGGTGGTCACTGCGATCCGGCGACCCTGGTCGGGGAGTTGGAGCGGGCCGGGCTGCTGCGCCGCCCGTATGTGCTGGACGCCGTACGGACACTGCTCGCGGAGGGGCGGTCGCGGGCCGAGGAGCGGTTGTACGCGCTGGTGTACGCGTTCGGGCTGCCCGAGCCGCTGTGGAATGTGGAGCTGCGACTGCCCGCCGGGCCGGGGCTCGGGCCGGTCGACGCGTACTGGCCCGAGCGGTCCGTGGCCGTCGTCCTCGACGTCCCGCCGGGCGGCGACTGCGGTCCCGGGCGGGACGGCGACGCGGGCTGGGCGGCGGGCGTCCGGCGGCGGGAGCATCTGGAGCGGCTGGGGATCACCGTCGTACCGCTGACGCCGAGGAAGCTGCGGGACTGGCCGGAGCAGCAGGCGATGGTGGTGGGGACGGCGCTGGCGGCGGCGGTGGACCGGGAGCCGCCCGCGTATGTCGTGGCACTCCCCCGCTGAGCCGGACGCGGGGCGCCGGGGCACCGCCGCCGGTACCGGCACCGGGCGGGCGCCGGGCAGGCCGCCGCCGCGAACGCCGCTGAGGAGCGGGCCGCCGAGTCGCGGGCCGCGACCCGTTCGGTCGCCGCTCCGGCCGCCTGGCCCGCCGCCGGTGGTACGTCCGGCGCCCGCCCGGCCGCGCTCGGCACACGGCAGGTCCGGTGGACAGAGCGCCCGGTGGCCGCGATACCGGGACGACACGGGCGCTCCCGGGCGGACCGGACCATTGACCGACCCCCCGTCAGCCAGAGCGGCGGTTTTCAGCCACGAACCCCAGCGGCCTCGTTTGTCACCAGCGGGGCGCCGCGCGTAGACGGCGCGTGTCACCTGGGACAACTCTCCTTTTCCGCCCACTTTTTCCTCTTGACGGAACCCCCCTGGCAGCGGTTTTCTGCCATGGTCACATCACTTTGTCCGAACGCTCTCCCCAAAACACCGTCTCGTACGCAAGGCTGAGCGGTCGTCCGGTACCGAAATCCGGACCGATGACCAGTGTTGCCATCAGCCAGGGAACCGTTCATTCACCCACAGGGATGCCGATGACCCCCGAACCCCAGAGCCCCATATCCGGAGGCTCCGTCACCGGGCGGAGACGCGCGGCCCGGATCGCCGCCGCGGCCTCGCTCGTGACCGCCCTCGTCGCCGCGGGCACCGTACCCGCCTTCGCTGCCCCGGCCAATGCCCCGGCCGACGATCCGTGGACCTCGGCCCCGGCCGGTGCCAAGGCCGTCGAGCCCGCCGAGAAGAAGCTCGGCACGGCCGATGTCGAGCTGCTCGCCGAGGCCGAGGCCAAGGGCGAGAAGCAGATCACCGTGATGATCGCCACCGCCCCCGGCGCCACCGAGGCGGTCACAGCCCAGCTCGGCGCCGTCGACGGCGCGATCGTCGGCAAGACGTACGACCAACTCGGCTACGTCCGGGCGACCCTCCCCACCAAGCACGCCGAGAGCGCTCTGCGGACCGCCGCGAAGCTGCCCAGCGTGCACGGGATCGACCTCCGGCACGAGGTGAAGCTCGACGACCCGACCCCGGGCGCCGACACCGTCAAGGCGGCGTCGGGCAAGGCGGGGAAGCAGGTCCGCAGCTACCCGGCGCCGGACGCGAACACGCCCGCGAAGAACCCGTACAACCCGTCCTTCGAGACGGGCGCGGTCGACTTCGTGAAGAAGAACCCGAAGTACGACGGCCGCGGGATCACCATCGGCATCCTGGACTCCGGCGTCGACATCGCGCACCCGGCCCTCCAGAAGACCACCACCGGCGAGCGCAAGATCGTCGACTGGGTCACCGCGACGGACCCGGTACTCGACGGCGACGGCACCTGGCGCCAGATGCGTACCGAGGTGACCGGTCCGGGCTTCTCCGTCAACGGCCGCGCCTACACGGCGCCCGCCGGGACGTACAAGTTCAACATCTTCGCCGAGGCGATCACCCGGACCGGCGACATGGCCGGTGACCTCAACCGGGACGGCGACACCACCGACACCTGGGCGCTGCTCTACGACGCCGCCGCCGGGACCGTCCGGGTGGACCTGAACAACAACGCCGACTTCACCGACGACACGCCGATGAAGCCGTACAAGGACGGCTTCCAGATCGGCTACTTCGGCCAGGACGACCCGGCCACGGCGATCGCCGAGCGGATCCCGTTCGTGATCGAGCTGCGCAAGGACGTCGTCTACAACGCCGCGGGCGCCAAGGCCGACTACGCGGGCATCGGCATCATCGAGGGCTCCCACGGCTCCCACGTCGCCGGTATCACCGCCGCCAACGGGCTCTTCGGCGGCAAGATGAACGGTGCCGCGCCCGGCGCCAAGCTGGTCTCGTCGCGGGCCTGCTCCTGGGGCGGCGGCTGCACCAACATCGCCCTCACCGAGGGTCTGGCCGACCTGGTGATCAACCGGGGTGTGGACATCGTCAACATCTCCATCGGCGGTCTCCCGGCGCTCAACGACGGCAACAACGCCCGTTCCGAGCTGTACAACCGGCTGATCGACACCTACGGCGTCCAGCTGGTGATCTCCGCGGGCAACGACGGCCCCGGCACCAACACCCTGGGCGACCCGGGCGTCGCCGACAAGGCGATCTCCGTCGGCGCCTCCATCTCCAAGGAGAGCTGGGCCGCCAACTACGGGTCGCTGGTGACGAAGAAGTACCAGATGATGCCGTTCTCGTCGCGCGGCCCGCGGGAGGACGGCGGCTTCACGCCGACCGTCACCGGGCCCGGTTCGGCGGTCCAGACCACCCAGACCTGGTCGCCCGGCGGCCCGGTCCGCGAGGCGGGCTACGAACTGCCGGTCGGCTACTCCATGATGCAGGGCACCTCGATGTCCTCGCCGCAGGTCGCGGGCGCGGGCGCGCTGCTGCTCTCGGCCGCCAAGCAGCGGGGGATCGACCTCACCCCGGCGAAGCTGCGGACCGCCCTCACCAGCACCGCGGACAAGATCCCCGGGGTGAAGGCGCACGAGCAGGGCGCCGGTCTGATCGACACGGTGGACGCCTGGGAGTCGATCAAGGACGGTGTCGGCGCCCATGAGTACACGGTCAAGGCGCCCGTCGACACGGCGATCGACTTCGCCCTGAAGACCCCCGGCTTCGGTACCGGTCTGTACGACCGCGAGGGCGGCCTCAAGGCCGGTCAGGCCCGGACGTACGACATCACCGTGACCCGGACCACCGGTCCGGACCGGGCCGTCTGGCACGAGCTGGACTGGCGGAACAACGACGGCACCTTCCGGCTGCTGACCGGCAAGTGGGTCAAGCTGCCGCTGAACCAGCCGGTGACCGTGACCGTCCAGGCCAAGCCGAAGACGGACGGCGTGCACAGCGCCATCCTGGAGGCCGACGACCCGCGCACCGAGGGCGTCGACAAGCAGATCATGGCGACCGTGGTGGTCTCCACGCCGCTGGCGGCCCCGTCGTACGGCTTCTCGGCGTCCGGCTCGGTGGAGCGCAACAGCCACCGCTCGTACTTCATCACCGTCCCGGAGGGCGCGAAGACCCTGGAGGTCGCGCTCGGCGGGCTCGCGAAGGACAGCCAGACGCGGTTCATCTCCATCCACCCGTACGGGGTGCAGATGGAGGACAGCGCCACGATCTACTGCTACCCGAACTACCCGAACCCGTCCAACACCTGCCGTCCGGACCTGCGTTCCTACCAGGAGCCGGCGCCGGGCGTCTGGGAGATCGAGGTCGAGTCGCGGCGGACCTCGCCGCTGCTGGACAACCCGTACCAGCTGGACGTCACCCTGCTGGGCGCCGACTTCGCCCCGGCCGTGCAGACGCTGCCCGAGGCCAAGGTCGGCACCCCGGCCCCGGTCGAGTGGACCGTCACCAACAAGGTCGGCCCGCTCGACGGGCGGCTCGAAGGCGGGTCCCTGGGCTCCGCCAAGGTGAGCCGGCCGACGATCGCCGAGGGTGAGAACCACACCACGACGGTGACCGTCGGCGCGGGCGTCGAGCGGCTGGACGTCGCCATCGGCAACACCTCGGACGCGGGCGCCGACCTCGACCTGTCCGTCTACAACCAGGCGGGCCAGCGGGTCGCGGTCGCGGCGGACGCGGACTCCGAGGAGGCCGTGAGTCTGGAGAAGCCCGCCCCGGGCACCTACCGGATCGTGGTCGCCGGTTACGCGGTCGCCGCGGGCGGCACCCAGTACGACTACCGCGACGTCTTCTTCTCCCCCGCCCTGGGAGAGCTGAAGGTCGACGCGAACCGGCAGATCCGCCTGGGCACCGGTGAGTCGGCCAAGGTCGGCGGCGAGGTCGTCGTCGCGGGCGCGGCGCCCGAGGGACGCCAGTTCTTCGGCGACATCCGGCTGGTGAACGGCCGCGGTACCGCGGCGGGCACCGGCAGTGTCGTGATCGGGTCGGTCGTCCCGTAACACGCCACCCGTGAGGGACGTCCACCACGGACGAGGAGGGGCGGGCACCCGGTGGGTGCCCGCCCCTTCGCCGTACCCCGGGCCGTGAACCGGTGGTCCGGCTCGGTGGTGGCCCGACCCGGTGGTCGTGGCCCCGGCTGGTCAGGCCGGGGCCCGTACCCCCGTATCCCCCGTTTCCCCGTTTCCCCGTTTCCCCGTTCCCGTCCGCCCGTTGTCCGGCTCAGCCCCTTCCCGGGCAGACGAGTCCCCGCTCCCCCGACAGGTCCTCCTGGACCCGGTCCCGGCCCTCGGGGACATCGTCACCGAGGTAGTAGAGCGGCTTCTGGTCCGGGTCCGAGGGGACCACCACCAGCATCCGGGTGCCGATCCTCACCTCCGGCTCGGTCCCGGGCGGGAACACCACCCGCTCCCGCCGCAGCCCCTGTCCCGGTTGGAGATGCGTGTCCACGTCGAGGGTGACGGTGAACCGGCCCGAACCGGCCCCGCCGTCGGATTTCTCCGTCCCGGCCGCGACGACCGTGCCCTCGGCGATCAGCCGGGCGCAGGCCGCCCCCTTCGCGGGGGCGCGTTTCGCGGCGGATTCCTCACCCGTGGAAGCCCGTGGGTACGTCCCTTTCTCGGCCGCGATGTCCGACGCCGTGAGCGAGTCCCCCGGGGCGGCGACGTAGTACTGGACCAGGGCGGCGGCCCCGAGCAGGGTCGCCAGTACGGCGGCGGAGGCGGCCAGGGCCAGCACGGTCCGGCGGCGCTCGGGATTCCCGGCCCCGGACCCCGGCCGGGAATCGGCACCCGGCCGGGACCGCGCCGGCCGGGACCGGAGCCGTAGCGGCCGTACGATCCGTCCGGCCGGGGCCGTCACGGGGGCGGCCGGAGGGGACCCGGCCGGGACCGGGCCCGCCGCGGCTTCCCCGTCGGCATCGGACGCGAGCACCCCGCCGATCAGCTTGAGCTGCTCCGCGAGGACCGCCATGTCCCGCGCGGCGCGCCCGGCCGCCGGGTCGCCCTCCGGTACGGGCTCCCCCATCAGGACGGCCATCAGCGCGTCCCCGTCGGGCCCGGTGCCATCGGCTCCGGTGCCCTCGTCGTATCCGTCGCGCATCTCACACCACCTCGTCCGTACGGAGCCGTTCCCGCATCGCCCTCGCCGCCGTGTGCAGCCTGCTCTTCACCGTGCCCTCGGGCACCCCCAGCTCACGGGCGATCTGCGGCACGGTGAGATCCGCGTAGAACCGCAGGACGAGTACCTGCCGCTGGGCGGACGGCAGCCCGTCGAGCCCCTCGGCGACGGCCAGCGCCAGCAGCCGGGCCTCCTGGCCGCCCTGGCTCTCCGGGTTCCAGACCTTGAGGGCCGCGAGCCGGGCGGCGGTCCGCTCGAACCGCCCCCGGGCCCGGTGCCAGTCGGCGGCCAGATTGGAGGCGACCACGGCCGCCCAGGCGCCCACGTCCCTCGGCGGCTCCTCGCCCCGGGCCCGGCGCTCCAGCAGCCGGAGCCGGATCTGCTGGACCCCGTCCTGAAGATCGGATCTCGGCACACCGCCGAGCGCGAGCACCGCGCACACCCGGCTGACCTGTGCCGGGGCGAGCGGGTCCACTCCGCCGTCCGCAACCGCCAAGGCTTCCTCCCCCTACGCGTTTCCTCTGTGACGCGGGAAGCGGCGGAAACGTTCGACGGCGGCTGCCTTTCCAGGGGGGCACGGGAGTGTTCGAAGCGTCACACATTCCGCCCCTTGGACAATGGACTGGACAAGTCGGCCGGGGGCACACGCATCATTGAGCGGCAGCCCGGAACGTACGCAGAGGAGTATCCGTGAGGGTCGGAATCGTCGGAGCCACCGGTCAGGTCGGCACAGTCATGCGCAGGATCCTCGCGGAGCGGAAGTTCCCGGTGGACGAGCTGCGGCTGTTCGCCTCGGCCCGTTCGGCGGGGTCCACGATCTCCTGGGAGGGCCGGGAGATCACCGTCGAGGACGCGGCCGTCGCGGACTACTCGGGCCTCGACATCGTACTCTTCTCGGCGGGCGGCGCGACCTCCCGCGCACTGGCCGTGAAGGTCGCGGGCCAGGGCGCGGTCGTGATCGACAACTCGTCGGCCTGGCGGATGGACCCCGAGGTCCCGCTGGTGGTCTCCGAGGTCAACCCGCATGCGATCAGGAACCGCCCCAAGGGCATCGTGGCCAACCCGAACTGCACCACGATGGCCGCCATGCCGGTCCTGAAGCCGCTGTCGGAGGAGGCGGGCCTGCTCACCCTGGTCGCCACCACGTACCAGGCGGTCTCCGGCTCCGGAGTCGCGGGCGTGGCCGAGCTGGACGGCCAGGTCAAGGCGGTCGCGGAGCGGGCCACCGAGCTGGCCCACGACGGCGCGGCCGTCGAGTTCCCCGAGCCCGGTGTCTACCGGCGGCCGATCGCGTTCAACGTGGTGCCGCTCGCGGGCAACCTCGTGGACGACGGCTCCGCCGAGACGGACGAGGAGCAGAAGCTCCGCAACGAGTCCCGCAAGATCCTGGAGCTGCCGGAGCTGAAGGTCTCCGGTACCTGTGTCCGGGTCCCCGTGTTCTCCGGGCACTCCCTCCAGGTCAATGTCGGCTTCGCCCGGCCCCTGGGCGTCGAGCGGGCCCGTGAGCTGCTGGCGGACGCGCCGGGCGTCGAGCTGTCCGAGATCCCGACGCCGCTCCAGGCCGCGGGCCGGGACGCGTCGTACGTGGGCCGGATCCGGGTCGACGAGACGGTGGAGAACGGGCTCGCCCTCTTCCTCTCCAACGACAACCTCCGCAAGGGCGCGGCGCTGAACGCCGTGCAGCTGGCGGAGCTGGTCGCGGACGAGCTGTCCGAGCAGAAGTAGCCGTACGGCAGGGCCCCCGGGGATTCCCCCCCCCGGGGGCCCTTTCGTATGTGCGGTACGGACGGCGGGCGCCCGGCGGTCGGCCCGCGACGGCGGGCAGCGGCGGGGCCGTGGCAACGGGTTCCCGTCATCCTTCACCCACTGTCCGGAGGGAGTGGTTCCGGCTTCTCACCGACCCGATAATGGACCGCTCGATTCAAAACAGTGATACCGTCCGGCCATGGCCCGACCGAGGACGTTCGACGAGGACCGGGCCCTGGACGCGGCGATGCGCACCTTCTGGGAGAAGGGCTACGAGGCCACTTCGACCCAGGACTTGTGCGACGCCACCGGACTGGGCCGCAGCAGTATCTACAACACGTTCACCAGCAAGCACGACCTCTTCGAGCGCGCCCTGATCCGCTATATCGAGCTGATGACGGGCCGGCAGCGGCAGATCCTGGAGCGACCGGGCCGAACCGGCGGCGAGCGGATCGCGGATCTGTTCGCGGAGGTCGTGGACGGCGAGACCGAGCACCGGGCCGGGGGGCGCGGGATGGGCTGCCTCACGGTCAACACCACCATCGGCATGACCGGACGCGACCCCGGGACCGCCGCCGTGCTCGCCCGCGATCTCGCGGTACGACTGGCCCTGCTGCGGGCGGCACTGGAGGACGGGCGCCGGGACGGCAGCGTCGGCACGGCCCAGGACGTGGGCGCGCAGGCCCGGTTCGTCAACGCCACCATCGCGGGGATCCGGGTGTCGGGTCAGGGCGGCGCCGACCGGGCCGCGCTGGAGTCCGTCGCCGAGGTCGCCCTGGCCGCACTGACCCCCTGACACGCCCGCCCCGGACCGGACCGGTCCGGGGCGCCCCTGTTCCACGACGACCGACACCCGACGGACGACCGACCGGACGAGCGCCGCCGCCGAGGCCCCACGAGCATCGCCCGGGCCTTCGCACGCCCAAGTTTTGGACTGACCAATACATAACTTTTCCCGGAAGGAGCACCACCGTGCCCCGTGCCGTTTACGTCCTGGCGCTCGGTATCTTCGCCATGGTGACCAGTGAGTTCGTGGTCGCCGGTCTGATGCCGCAGATGGCCGAGGGACTGAACGTCTCCGTACCGCGGATCGGTTTTCTGATCACCGCCTTCGCGGTGGCCATGACGGCGGGCGGGCCCTTCCTGGCCCTCGCGCTGACCCGGCTGCCGCCGCGTACCGCCCTGATGACGCTGTTCGCCGTCTTTCTCGCGGGCAATGTGCTCGCCGCCGTCGCCACCGGCTACCCCGTGATGCTGGCCGCCCGGATCGTCACCGGCGTCGCCGCCCAGGCGTTCTTCGGCGTCTCGCTCTCCCTCGCCGCCGCCCTCACCCGGCCCGAGGTCCGCGGCCGGGCGATCGCCGTGGTGATGAACGGACTGATGCTGGGCACCCTGCTGGGGCTGCCGCTGGCCACCGTGGTCGGTGAACGGTACGGCTGGCGGGCCGCCTTCTGGGCCATCTCGGGGCTCACCCTGCTGGCCGCCGCCGTCACCCCGTTCGGCGTACCCCGTACGCCGCGCCCCGCGGCCACCGGCGGGCTCCGCCGGGAACTGCGCGTCCTGCGCCGCCCCCGGCTGCTGCTCACCCTCGCCACCAGCACCTTCGTCATCGGTGCCACCTTCTCGGCGTTCAGCTATCTCAATCCGATCCTCACCGAGGTCACCGGCTTCGACCGGGGCACCGTACCGCTGCTGCTGATCGCGTACGGCGCGGCGACCGTGGTCGGCAATACCGTCGTCGGGCGGCTGGCGGACCGGTACGCGCTCCCGGTGCTGACGGCCGGGCTGCTGCTGAACCTGGCCTTCCTGACCGGCTTCGCCCTGCTGGCCCATCTCCCGGTGCCCGCCGTCGCCCTGCTGCTCGGGGTCGGCCTGGTCGGCGTCACCATGAACCCGGCCATGGTGACCCGGGTGCAGCGGACCGGGAACACCGGTCCCCTGGTCAACACCGTCCACTCCTCCTTCATCACCTCCGGTGTGATCATCGGCTCGGCCGTGGGGGCGGTCGTCATCGAGGCATGGGGGCTGCGGGCGCCGCTCTGGCTCGGCGCGGCCCTGGCCGTCGCCGGACTCGCCACCCTGCTGCCGGAGCTGTCGGCCGCCCGCCGGAGCCGGGCGGCCGGTCCGACCGCCCGCCCGGCCGGTCCCCCGGCCCCGGCCGGATCCGCCGCGCCGGAGCCCGCGGCCGGTCCCGTACCGTGCGCGGTCGGCGGTCCCGCCCCGGCGCACGGCCGGGTCAGCGACGGACCTCGTACTGGAAGCAGCCGAACTCGGCGAACCTGAGGTGCGCCAGGACGACCGCCGGATCCTCGAACGCCTCGTCCAGCGCGGCGTCGAGGCCGCCGTCCGGCGCGTCCGTCAGCTCCAGCAGCCGCCCACCGGCGATCCGGCCCCGCGCGTCATAGCGCCGGAGCACCCGGACGGCACCCGGGCGGAGGAAGGGATAGCCCTGTCCACCGGCCGGGCCGCCGCACTCCGCCGCGTGGACGTAGACGGGCCCCTGCTCGTCGTAGGCACCGGGTTCGGCGCCCCGTTCGGCGGCCCAGCGGCGCAGTGGAGCGTACGAGACCAGGGCGAGGCTCTCGCCGGGGCGGCTCCGGCGCAGACAGCAGCGGAGCGGGGCGCCGCCCTCCGGGTCGGCGAACGGCACGGCGGGGCGTCCGGCGTCGTCCGTGCCGCGCAGGGCGGCGAGGACGGCCGGGGCGATCGGCAGCGGGCGGTGGCGCGGTCCGGCGGCGGACGGTTCCGGGGCGCCGCCCGGGGTACCCGGGGTGCCGGGTGTCGCCGTGAGCGGGGCCGTCGCGTGGCTCGGGGCGAGCGGGGAAGCCGGGGAGGACGGTAGGGGTGTCATGGGCCAAGACTCGCCCGGTCCGCTCCCGGTATCCGGCGGAAAACGGACATCGCGCTCGGGCCCGCGGGCCCGGTGAGGCCGGTTCCGGGCCGATTCCGACCCGGTTCCGGGCCGGATCCGGCGCGCCCGCGCGGCCGGGGAGAACTCGACGGCCGTGATCACCGACCCCATGGAAGGATGGCCGCAAACACCGCATATACCGAGGAGACACCGCGTGCCTGGCACGAATCTGACCCGCGAGGAGGCGCAGCAGCGGGCGCGCCTGCTCACGACTCACGCCTACGAGATCGAGCTCGACCTGAGCGGCGCCCAGGAGGGCGGCATCTACCGCTCGGTGACGACCGTACGGTTCGACTCCGCGGAGGCGAACGCGCACACCTTCATCGACCTGGTGGCCCCGGCCGTGCACGAGGTCGTACTGAACGGCAAGTCGCTCGACGTCGCGGAGGTCTTCCGGGACGCGCGGATCGAGCTGAAGCATCTGCACGAGGGCCCGAACGAGCTGAGGGTCGTGGCGGACTGCGCGTACACGAACACCGGTGAGGGGCTGCACCGCTTCGTCGACCCGGTGGACGAGCAGGCTTATCTGTACACCCAGTTCGAGGTGCCGGACGCCCGCCGGGTCTTCGCGAACTTCGAGCAGCCCGACCTGAAGGCGACGTTCCAGTTCACCGTGACGGCCCCGGAGGGCTGGACGGTGATCTCGAACTCGCCGACGCCGGAGCCCGTGGAGAACGTCTGGCGGTTCGAGCCGACGCCGAGGATGTCGACGTACATCACGGCCCTGATCGTCGGCCCGTACCACTCGGTGCACAGCTCGTACGAGAAGGACGGCCGGACCGTCCCGCTGGGGATCTACTGCCGGCCTTCGCTGGCGGAGTTCCTGGACTCGGACGCGATCTTCGAGGTCACCCGGCAGGGCTTCGACTGGTTCGAGGAGAAGTTCGACTACGACTATCCGTTCGCCAAGTACGACCAGCTCTTCGTGCCCGAGTTCAACGCGGGCGCGATGGAGAACGCGGGCGCGGTGACCATCCGGGACCAGTACGTCTTCCGGTCGAAGGTGACGGACGCGGCGTACGAGATCCGGGCCGAGACGATTCTGCACGAGCTGGCCCACATGTGGTTCGGCGATCTGGTCACCATGGAGTGGTGGAACGACCTCTGGCTCAACGAGTCGTTCGCCACCTACACCTCGATCGCCTGCCAGGCGGCGGCCCCCGGGTCGCGCTGGCCGCACTCGTGGACCACGTTCGCCAACTCGATGAAGACCTGGGCCTACCGTCAGGACCAGCTGCCGTCGACGCATCCGATCATGGCCGAGATCCGGGATCTGGACGACGTCCTGGTCAACTTCGACGGGATCACCTACGCCAAGGGCGCCTCGGTGCTGAAGCAGCTGGTGGCGTATGTCGGCGAGGACGCGTTCTTCACCGGGGTGCAGGCGTACTTCAAGACCCACGCCTTCGGCAACACCCGGCTGAGCGATCTGCTGGGCGCGCTGGAGAAGACCTCCGGGCGCGATCTGCGGGTCTGGTCCCAGAAGTGGCTGGAGACGGCGGGCATCAATGTGCTCCGGCCCGAGCTGGCGGTCTCCGCCGACGGTGCCATCACGTCTTTCGCGGTCCGCCAGGAGGCCCCGGCGCTGCCCGCCGGGGCGAAGGGCGAGCCGACGCTCCGCCCGCACCGGATCGCGATCGGCTTCTACGACCTGGACGGCTCCGGCAAGCTGGTGCGGACCGACCGGATCGAACTGGACGTCGAGGCGGCGGAGCTGACCCCGGTACCGCTGCCGGAGGGCACCCGGCGCCCCGCGGTGATCCTGCTCAACGACGACGACCTGTCCTATGCCAAGGTCCGGCTGGACGAGGAGTCCCTGAAGGTCGTCACCGCACATCTGGGCGACTTCGCCGAGTCCCTGCCGCGCGCCCTGTCCTGGGCGTCGGCGTGGGACATGACCCGGGACGGCGAACTGGCCACCCGGGACTACGTGGCCCTGGTACTGGCCGGGATCGGCAAGGAGACCGACATCGGCGTGGTGCAGTCGCTGCACCGGCAGGTCAAGCTGGCGATCGATCTGTACGCGGCCCCGGCGACCCGTGAGGAGCTGCTGCACACCTGGTCCGCCGAGGCGCTGACCCGGCTGCGGACCGCCGAGCCGGGCGGGGACCACCAGCTGGCGTGGGCCCGGGCCTTCGCGGCGTCGGCCAGGACCGACGGGCAGCTGGAGCTGCTGGCCGGGCTGCTGGACGGCAATGCCGAGGTCGAGGGCCTGGTGGTCGACACCGAGCTGCGGTGGGCGTTCCTGGAGCGGCTGGCGGCCACCGGCCGGGTCGACGAGGCCGGGATCGCGGCGGAGTACGAGCGGGACCGCACCGCCGCGGGCGAGCGGCACGCCGCCACCGCGCGGGCGGCCCGGCCGACCGCCGAGGCCAAGGCCGAGGCGTGGGCGTCGGTGGTCGAGCGGGACGATCTGCCCAACGCGATGCAGGAGGCGGTGATCGGCGGCTTCGTCCAGACCGATCAGCGGGAGCTGCTGGCGCCGTACACGGCGAAGTTCTTCGCCGCGGTCAAGGGCGTCTGGGAGTCCCGGAGCCACGAGATGGCGCAGCAGGTCGCGGTCGGGCTCTACCCGTCCCTCCAGGTGTCGCGGGAGACGCTGGCGGCGACGGACGCCTGGCTGGCCGAGGCGGAGCCGAACGCGGCGCTGCGGCGGCTGATCTCGGAGTCCCGGGCCGGGGTCGAGCGGGCCCTGCGGGCCCGGGCGGCGGACGAGGCGGCGGCCTCGCGCGGCTAGGTGTATTGATCCGGAGGGCTGTACCGGCGGCCGGGGCCCGTGGCGGGCTCCGGCCGCCGGTTCATGACTGCCGCCGGTCCATGACTGCGGCCGGATGACCGGTCGGTGGCCGGGAGACCGTCGGCGGCAGGGTCCGTGATCGTCTACGAGTGGGTCCGGTACGGAGTCCGTGCCGGACCCACCGTCGTGACCAGCAGTAACAGCCTGGGACAGCGGGATATGACGGCGGCATGGCGGAGGGGGCCGCCGGTCGGCCGGAACCCTGTGGATCATGTCCAAAACCCCCTCCGGATCACGGCCGGAAGCGGGGTCGCGCCTTGGCCGGTACCCGCCTTGTGCCGATCACCCCGATGATCTCTTCCCGACCCCGGAGGTCTGCCGTCCGGCCGCCGCCGGGCCGGGGCGCGTTCGGCGGGCGGGGATTCCGCGCGGGCGTGCGCCACCGGAGGCGTACCTCCCCCTTCGAGCCGTACGGAACACCACTCCGAGCCCTCGAACCCGCACTCCACGCCCGCACCCGCGTCCACGAACACCCGGCAACAGGGGTCGAACTCCAGGTCAGCACCGCCGGAATGAGATCCGCCGCGGATTCCGCTTCGGGCCGTCGAACCCTTCGCCGCCGGACCGGGGCCGGCGGGCGGCCCGATTCGCCGCCCCGTGGATCACCCTGGCCGGAAATAGTCGCTCGCATGTCCACTCCGCGCGGCACCAGCGTCTCGGCCAACGGCCATCGTCCACATCGCGCCAATCATTGACCGAGCGTCACGAACCGTAAGCGGACGGGGATATGCTTCCGGACCGTCGTCTTATGATCATTCCCGTTCCGATGGTTTGAGGGTGCTGATGGCCCGACAGAAAACGTCGACCGGAGGTCCGCGGAGTTCGACCGCACCGGCCTCCTGGCTCTGGCTCGTGCCCGTCGTCGTCACCGCGGCCGCCACGGTCGCGGCGGCGGCACTGGTCTCCCGTCCGGCCCGCGGCGCCGCGGTCTGGATCGGCGCCGTCGCCGTCGGCGCCGTCGCGATCGCCGCCCTGGCGGCCGTACGGCAGGGGCGCCGGGCCGACGCGCTCGCCGCCCGGCTCGCCGAGCGGGAGGCCGAGATCGCCCGCGACCACGAGGCGTCCAAGCGGCTCACGACCGAGCTGCTGCCCACGATGCTCATCCGGGTCCAGCGGGGCGAGTACCCCGAGGACATGCTGCGGACGGTCGATCTGCCGCCCGCGCACCGGGCCGTGCTCGCCGCCTCCCTCGACGCCCTCAGCACCGAGGAGGACCTGCGCGAATCGGCCCAGCGGGCCTTCGTCAACATCGCCCGCCGGGTCCAGGCGATCATCCACCAGCAGGCGCTGGAGCTGCGCGAGATGGAGGACCGGCACGGCAACAACCCCGCCGTCTTCGGCGATCTGCTCCGGATCGACCACGCCACGGCGCTGGTCGGCCGGCTCGCCGACTCCATCGCCGTACTCGGCGGCGCCCGGCCGGGCCGCCAGTGGAGCCGGGCCGTACCGCTGTACAGCGTGCTGCGCGGCGCGATGTCCCGGATCCTGGACTACCAGCGGGTCGAACTGCACTCGGTCTCCGAGGTCGCCGTCGTCGGCCCCGCCGTCGAGCCCCTGATCCACGCCATCGCCGAACTCCTCGACAACGCCACCCGCTACTCGCCCCCGCAGACCCGGGTCCACCTCACCGCCGTCGACGTCAACTCGGGCATCGCCGTCGAGATCGAGGACGGCGGTGTCGCGATGAGCGAGGAGGCCCGGCTGCGCGCCGAGCGGATGCTCCGCCAGGCGCAGGAGGGCATCGACCTCAACGACCTCGGCGAGACCCCGCGGCTCGGCCTCGCGGTCGTCGGCAGGCTCTCCCGCTCGTACGGCTTCCAGGTGTCGCTGCGGTCCTCCGCGTACGGCGGGGTGCGCGCCGTGATCGTCGTACCGAAGAAACTGATCACCACCGCGGCCAAGGCGACCGGCCTGGCCCACGGCATCGGCACCGCGTCCGGGCCCCGGCCCAACCCGGCGGCCATCGCCGCGAGCCGGGCCGGCGCCGCCAACGGCGCCCGGAAGGCCACCGGGCCCTCCGCCGCGCCGTCCGTACCACCGGCGCGGCCCGGGGCCGGTGCGGCCGTCCCGGCGGCCGACGGGACGGGACCCGACGACGAAGTGCCGCTCGTCACCGAGCGGACCCCGGGCGGACTGCCCCAGCGGCGCCGCAAGACACCCGCCCCGGACCTCACCGCCGCCCCTGTCGTGGCGGCACCCCGGCCCGACCAGCCGAAGGACACGCCCCCCGTCCAGCCCGGGATGTGGCTCGCGGCGTTCCACAGCGGTCTCGCCGGTGAAGACCCTCAGCCGAACAAGGGGAGTACGCAGCCATGATGCAGCAGCAGTACCGGACCAACATGGACTGGATGCTCAAAGACCTGGCCGAAGGCGTACCGCAGACCAGAAATGTCGTCGTGCTCTCCGCCGACGGGCTGCGGATCGCCCAGCACGGCGCCGACGACGAGACCGCCGACCGGCTGGCCGCCGCCTGCGCCGGACTCCAGAGCCTGGCCGGCGCCGTCGCCTCCGAACTCCCCGGCAGCGACGGCCGGATGCGGCTCGTGGTGATCGAGATGGACGGCGGCTTCTTCTATCTGATGGCCGCGGGCGCGGGCGCCTTCCTGGCCGTACTCGCCGACGAGGGCGTCGACGCCGGCCTGATGGGCCAGCGGATGCGCGATCTCGTACTCCGGATCGGCGAGCACCTCAGCGCCCCGCCGCGTCAGGATCGGCAGTCCGCGTGAGTCGACCGGGAGACTGGGAGGGCGCCAATCCGGAACGTCTCTATGTCATCACCGGCGGGCGGAGCGGCTCGCAGGTCCCGGCCACCCTCGATCTGGTCACCCTGATCGTGGCCGCGGCGGGCCCCCGGCACGGGATGCAGCCCGAACACGCCGCCATCGTCCGGCTCTGCGCCGCGCCGCTGTCGGTGGCCGAGATCTCCGCCTATCTGGGGCTTCCGGTGAGTGTGGTGACCGTACTGCTCGGCGATCTCCTCGTCGACGAGCACGTGACGGCACGGGCACCGGTCCGGCGCGCGCCCCTCCCCGACCGAGCTCTGATTGAGGCAGTGATCGATGGACTACAGAAGCTCTGAGCCCGGCAGCGGCGGAGCGGGCGGTACGGCCGCCCCGGGCGGCACCGGCGGTACCGGCACGGCGGTGGAACGGCCCAGCGGGCCGCGCGCCGAGGACGTACTGCCGGACACCGCGACCGCCGCCGTGAAGATCGTCATCGTGGGCGGCTTCGGAGTCGGCAAGACGACCCTGGTCGGGGCGGTGAGCGAGATCCGGCCGCTGACCACCGAGGAGACCATGACCCAGGCGGGCGTCGGCGTGGACGACGTCGCGGGGGTGGAGCGGAAGACCTCCACCACGGTCGCCATGGACTTCGGCCGGATCAGCATCAACGAGGAGCTGGTGCTCTATCTCTTCGGCACCCCCGGCCAGGAACGCTTCTGGTTCCTGTGGCGGGGGCTGTTCGAAGGGGCGCTGGGCGCGGTGGTCCTGGTCGACACCCGGCGGCTGGAGGTCAGCTTCGACGTCATCGGACGGCTGGAGGAGCGCCGGGTGCCGTTCGTGGTGGCCGTCAACGCCTTCCCGAACGCGCCGGTCCACCCGGTCGAGGAGATCAGATCGGCCCTCGATCTGCCGCCGCACGTACCGATCGTGGAGTGCGACGCCCGGCTCCGGCGCTCCAGCCGCGATGTGCTGATGACCCTGATGCGCTACCTCCGGGGCCTGGCCCTGGCGGCGGACTCGCCCGCGTCCTGAAGCTCCGGCCGTACGTCTCCGGCCCCGGCGGCGGCCCCCGCGACCGCCGGGGCTCCGGCGGCGGGCGGCTCCGGGACCCGTACCGGGACCGGCGTCTCCGGGGTCGGGGTCTTCCCGGCGGGTGTCTTTCCGGCCGGTGTCCTTCCGGCGGGCGGCCGCGCGGTCCGGCGCGGGGTCGGCTGCCACTGACCGATAAGGGTCGCGCCGAACGCCACCGCCATCCCCAGCAGTTGTACGAGCGTCAGCGCCTGGCCGAGCGCCGCCCAGCCCACCACGGCCGCGGTGATCGGCGACAGCGGGCCCAGCAGGGTCACCGAGGTCGCCGTCAGCCGCTCGATGCCCCGGAACCAGAGCCAGTACGCCACGGCGGTGTTGACCAGAGCGAGATAGAGGTACCCGGCGACGTTCGTACCGTTCAGGGCGGGCGGCGCGCCCTCGACCGCGAGGGCGATCGGAGTGATCAGCAGACCGCCCGCGGTGAGCTGCCAGCCCGTCATCACCAGGGGTCCGACCCCCTCGGGACGGCCCCAGCGCTTGGTGAGCACGGTCCCCGCGGACATCGAGGCCGACGAGGCGAGTCCGGCGATCACACCGACGGTGTCCAGTGCGGCACCCGCCTGGAGCACCACCATGCTGACGCCGAACGACGCGGCGATCGCGGCGAGCGTGGCCCGGGTCGACGCCCGCTCCCCCAGCAGCAGCGCCGCGAGCCCGATCACGAGCAGCGGCCCGACCGAGCCGGTGACGGCCGCGACCCCGCCCGGCAGCCGGTAGGCGGCGAGGAAGAGCAGCGGGAAGAAGGCCCCGATGTTCAGCGCGCCCAGCGCCGCGGCCTTCCCCCACCAGGTCCCCCGTGGTCGTACCCGGGTCAGGGCCATGATCAGCAATCCGGCGGGCAGGGCCCGCAGTACGGCCGTGAAGAGCGGCCGGTCCGGCGGCAGGAACTCGGTCGTGACGGCATAGGTGGAGCCCCAGGAGATCGGGGCGAGGGCGGTGACGGCGATGACGGCGGCGCGGCGCATGGCGGGGCCTTTCGGGCGGGCGGCGACGATGTGAGTTGCTCAGCGGGAAGTAGCTTATCGCTAAGCTACTTTTCCGCAAGATGCTTGGTGCTCATTCACTTACTTGAGAAAGACTGACCGTCGGCCGATAATTCCGCCATGACCTCCCGTGCCGCCGGTTCCCCCGTTCCCGCCGACCCCTCCGCGCAGCCGCCCCTCGACGCGGTGGACGCGATCGTCGACCAGTGGGCCGTCTGCCGCCCCGATCTGGACACCGTCCCGATGGCCGCGTACGGGCGGATCTACCGCATCGCCCAGGCGATGGGGGAACGCACGGAACGGGAGTACGCGCGCTTCGGGATCAGCCGGGGCGAGTTCGACGTCCTGGCGACCCTGCGCCGTTCGGGACCGCCGTACACCCTCTCCCCCCGGCAGCTGTCGGCGACGCTGATGCTCACATCGGGCGGGATGACGGGCCGCCTCGACAAACTGGAGAAGGCCGAGCTACTGACCCGCAACCCCGACCCGCACGACCGCCGCGCGCTGCGGGTGACCCTCACCGGGTCCGGTCTCGAACTCGTCGACCAGGCGGTCACGGCGGGCCTGGCGGCCCAGCACGAGATCTTCGACCAGGCGCTCGACGCGACGGAGGCGGCCCAGCTGGCACCCCTCCTCCGCAAACTCCTCGCCGCGCACTGACCGGTTGCCCCGGGGCAACCAGGGGCGCGGGGAACTGCGCGACCAACCACGCACGGCGGGTAGCCCGACAACGAGACCGACCCGGCAGACGCGGCCGAACTCCGGAGCAACGGCAGCCCGGAGGAACGGCGAAGCGGCCCGACGGGGGAACCCGCGGGCCGCTTCGGCGCGAACGGCTGTAAAAGCAGTGCCGGGCCCGAAGACCCGGCACGCGGTTCAGCTCTGCTGCTGCCTCGACTTGTCGAAGACCATCACCAGAACCGTGATCAAGGCGAAGATCGCCACCGGGGCGACCACGAACAGCCCCAGCGTCTCGGCGACGCTCAGCCCGGGGCCCGGGTCGTCGCCGTCGTCGCGGGTCAGCGCCAGCGCGGGCGACGACAGGAGCAGCATCATCAGCGTCGTACCGGTCACGACGGTGCCGGTGCGCAGAGCGTTCTTCTTGTCCACGGTGCCCAAAGTAGCGAACCCCTGTCGGGGCCGCGCGCCCGGGGGTGCCGTACGGGCCTCAGCCACCGGTCGAGGGGCCGCCACCGGCGGCTCCGAGGGTGGTCGGCTCGCTGGTCAGCGGCGGCAGTTCGACCAGCGGCGGCTCGCTCGTCAGCGGCGCGGCGGAGAACAGCGGCGGCTCGCTGGTGAGCGGTCCGGGGACCGTGTCCTCCCCGGGGACGGGACCGGCGGGTCCGGGGCCGGGACCGGCGGTGCCGCCCGCGTCGTCCCGGGTCGGCACCGACAGGTCGGTGAGCGCGGAGAGCAGCAGCTGGGCGGCGGACGCGGTCATCTCGTCACTCCTCGTACGGGGTGTGCGGTTCGGGTCGCGCCTACCCGGTGACGGCGCGCCCATCCGTACCGATCTCACGGCCGGGCCCCGCACCCGCCCCGACACCGCCCGCACCGCGCACCCGGCATATGCCGCACATCTCGCGGGCGCATTGACACTCCCGGGTGACGGGTGATGGGCTCGTTACCGTTCGGAGACCTCGGGGCACGGCCCCGGGAGGCTGCCGGGGCCGTCGGCGCGACGGCGCCGGAGCGGGTGGGGTACGGAAGGGAGTCGACGTGCGGTTCGCGCGCGGGAGGCGTACCGGGACGGGTACGGCCGCGGCGGTCGCCGTCGCGGTGATGGGCGGGCTGCTCGGCGGCGCGCAGGGTGCCGTCGCCGCCCCGGGCGGGCCGGGCGCGGGGCCGCGTACCCCCGCCGATCCCCGGACCCCGGCCACCGACCCGCGTACCCCGCGTACCGCGTCCGTACCGCCGGTCTGGCCGCGTCCGCAGTCGGCGAAGCCGCTGGGCGCCGCCGTACCGCTGGGCGACGAGGTCACCGTCGTGGCCGCCCCGGACGCCGATCCGTACGCCGTGGAGGCGGCCCACCGGGTGCTGCGGGACGCCGGGGTGGACACGCTCTACACCGAGCTGCCGGGCCGCGGCCCCGTGCTGTACCTCGGCGGGCCCGGCGCCGATACGGCGCTGCGCGCGCTGAGGGTCGCCGCCCCGGGCGATCTGCCGTCCGGCGGCTACCGGCTGGCCGCGGGCGCCGTGGGCGGCCGGGGCACGGTCGCCCTGGACGGTACGGGACCCGACGGGCTGTTCCACGGCGTCCAGACGCTCCGCGGACTGATCGCGGGCGGCCCGGCCCGGGGCACGGTCCCCGGGGTCGCCGTCCGCGACTGGCCGGGTACGGCGGTGCGCGGGACGACGGAGGGCTTCTACGGCCGCCCGTGGAGCCGGTCGCAGCGGCTGGCGCAGCTCGATTTCATGGGGCGGACCAAGCAGAACCGCTATCTGTACGCCCCCGGGGACGACCCGTTCCGGCAGGCGCGGTGGCGGGACGCGTATCCGGCGGAGCGGCGGGCGGAGTTCCGGGCGCTGGCGGAGCGGGCGGCGCGCAACCACGTCACCCTGGCCTGGGCGGTGGCGCCCGGTCAGGAGATGTGTCTCTCCGGGGACGCGGACCTCCGGGCGCTGATCCGCAAGATCGACGGGATGTGGGCGCTGGGGTTCCGGGCCTTCCAGCTCCAGTTCCAGGACGTCAGTTATACGGAGTGGCACTGCGACGCGGACGCCCGCGCCTTCGGCCGGGGCCCGGAGGCGGCGGCCCGCGCCCAGGCCCGGGTGGCGGACGCGGTGGCCGGGCATCTGGCGGAGCGGTATCCGGGGTCGGCGCCGCTGTCGGTGCTGCCGACGGAGTTCTACCAGGGGGGCGAGACGGAGTACCGGCGGGCGCTGGCGGCGGAGCTGGACGGGCGGATCGAGGTGGCCTGGACCGGGGTCGGGGTCGTACCGAAGACCATTACGGGCCGTCAGGTCGCGGGCGCGCGGGAGGCGTTCGGCCATCCGCTGGTCACCATGGACAACTATCCCGTCAACGACTACGCGCAGAACCGGCTCTTCCTCGGCCCCTACACGGGCCGGGATCCGGCGGTCGCGGCCGGTTCGGCGGCGCTGCTGGCGAATGCCATGGAGCAGGCGGCGGCGTCCCGGATCCCCCTCTTCACGGCGGCCGACTACGCCTGGAATCCGCGCGGCTACCGGCCCGGGGAGTCGTGGTCGGCGGCGCTGGACGATCTGGCGGCGGGTGATCCGGCGGCCCGGGAGGCGCTCGGGGTGCTGGCCGGGAACCATATGTCGTCGGTACTGGCCGAGGCCGAGTCGGGCTATCTGCGGCCCCAGTTGGACGCGTTCCGGCGGACCAGGGCGGCGGGTACGGACCCGGCGGACCGGGCCCGGGCGGCGGAGGCGCTGCGGGACCGGTTCTCGGCGATGCGCCGGGCCCCGGGGCAGCTGGCCGGGGTCGACGCGGGGCGGCTGGACGACGAGATACGGCCGTGGCTGGACGAGCTGGCCCGGTACGGCCGGGCCGGTGAGCTGGCGGTCGATCTGCTCCAGGCGCAGGCGAGGGGCGACGCCCGGGCGGCCTGGCGGGCGTCGCTGGCGCTGGAGCCGCTGCGCGCGGAGCGGGCGGACGCGGACCGGGCCGTGGTCGGCCGGGGTGTGCTGGGGCCTTTCCTGGACCGGGCCGTCGCCGAGGCGGCGGTGTGGACGGGGGCGGCGGGCGCGCCCCGCCCGGACGGCGACGGCACGGTCCGGCTGGCGGACGCGCGGGCGCTGGAGTCGGTCACGGTGATGGCGGCGCCCGGCGCGCCGGGGACGGATCCGGGCCGGCTGGAGGCCCGGGTGCCGGGCGGTGGGTGGCGTACGGTCGCCGTGCTCTCCCCGGACGGCTGGACCCAGGCCGGTACGGGCGGGCTGCGGGCGGACGCGCTCCGGGTGACCGGGGCGGCGGGCGGCGCTGCGGTCCGGTCGATCGTGCCCTGGTACGCGGACGAGCCCGCGGTCGACGTGGCGCCGGAGCGCCGGGAGGCGGACGCCGAGATCGGGGGCGCGGCGGTGACGGTGGGGCTGCGGCTGACGCCGAAGCGGCCCGCGGCCGTCCCGGGCGCGCTGACGGCGAAGGCGCCGTCCGGGGTGCGGGTCGAGGTCCCGGAGCGGGTGACGGTGGAGCGCGGCCGTCCGGTGACGGTCCCGGTCCGGGTGACCGTACCGGCGGGTACGCCCGTGGGTTCGTACCCGGTCACGGTCGCCTTCGCCGGGACCGAGCGGACGTTCACGGTCCGGGCCTTCCCGCGTACCGGCGGTCCCGATCTACTGCGCGGCGGCGGGGTGACGGCGTCGTCGTCGGGCGACGAGACCGCCGATTTCCCGGCCTCGGCCGCGGTCGACGGGGACGCCGGGACCCGCTGGTCGTCGGTGTACGAGGACGGCGCGTGGTGGCAGGCGGAGCTGCCGGAGCCGGTCCGGCTGGGCAAGGTGGTGCTGCGCTGGCAGGACGCCTACGCCGCCGGGTACCGGATCCAGGTCTCCGGGGACGGGCGGACGTGGCGGACGGCGGCGACGGTCGGCGACGGCCGTGGCGGTACGGAGACGGTGCGGCTGAACGCGCCGGGCACCCGTTTCCTGCGGGTCCAGGGGGATCGGCGGGCCACCCGGTTCGGCTACTCCCTGTTCGCGGTGGAGGCGTACCGGGTGCTGGAACCGCCGAAGAAGCCGGACGAAGAAAAACAAGAGAAGGACGCGAAGGACGCGAAGGGCGGCGACGGCCCGGACGCCCGAAGCCGGAGGTAGCCGGGCGGGCCGGGGCGGCCGGTGCGTGGTCGGCGACAGTCCGTACGGGCGCATGCCGGAGGCGCCCGGGGCGCGCCGCGCGTTCCCGGCTCCGGTCGGGCTCGACGGGCCCCGGCAAGCCCGGGAGTGCCGGGCCCGGGAACGAAAAATGGCTCGGTTCTCAGGCGGAAACGCCGTCGATCCGGGCCATCGCGTCATCGGCGCCGTACGGTTGCAGATACGGCAGCCACCGGGGGTCCCGGTGTCCCGTACCGATGATCCGCCAGGCGAGACCGCTCGGCGGCGCCGGTTGGTGCCGCAGCCGCCAGCCCAGTTCGCGCAGGTGCCGGTCGGCTTTGACGTGGTTGCAGCGGCGGCAGGCGGCGACGACGTTGTCCCAGACGTGCTGTCCGCCGCGGCTGCGCGGGATGACGTGGTCGACGCTGGTTGCGACGCCACCGCAGTACATACAGCGTCCGCCGTCGCGGGCGAACAGCGCTTTGCGGGTCAGCGGAACGGGCCCCCGGTAGGGGACCCGTACGAACCTCTTCAGACGGACGACGCTGGGCGCCGCGACCGCCCGGGTCGCACTGTGCAGGAAGGCGCCGGACTCCTCCAGGCACAGGGCCTTGTTCTCCAGGACGAGGACGAGCGCGCGGCGGAGCGGTACGACGCCGAGCGGCTCGTACGACGCGTTGAGGACCAGGACATGCGGCACGGTTGATGCCTCCTTGTACGCCGGCGACGCGTGGCTCGCGCCGGGACGATCTGCTGTCAGTCTCTCCTCAGGGCGGCCCGGAACGCCACCACGTGGCGGTAACGGGCTCGAAGTGTTTTCAACCACACCACCGTCCCCACACCGAGAACGAACGGCTGTTCCCGTCTCCGCCGCCCCCGTCGCCGCCGCCGTCACCGTGCGCCCGGGCGTCCCCCGGGTGAGTCTGGTCTCTCCGGGCCCCGGAACGAGGGACCGGCCGCGATGCCGCCGTTAGGGTGGTTGGTCCGCCGCACGCCCTGCCTGGAGGTTTTCCCCGTGACCGGCTTCTGGTCGTCGATCGTCCTCGCCACCGCCCCCGGGGCGGCCGGGACGCCGTCCCCGTCCGGGCCGCCCACCGACTCCCCCGACGCCCCCGTCACCCTCGACGAGGCCGCCGAGCGCGCCGGGAACGCGGCGGGCTGGGTGGAGGAGAACTGGTCCTCCTGGCTCAACACCGGACTGCGGATCATGCTGATCCTGGTGGTGGCGCTGGTCCTGCGGATGCTGGTGCGCCGGGCGCTGACCAAGCTGATAGACCGGATGAACCGGTCCGCGCAGGCGGTGGAGGGGACGGCCCTCGGCGGGCTGCTGGTCAACGCGGAGCGGCGGCGGCAGCGCTCCGAGGCCATCGGCTCGGTCCTGCGGTCGATCGCGTCGTTCCTGATCCTGGGTACGGCCGGGCTGATGATCCTCGGCGCCTTCAAGATCAATCTGGCGCCGCTGCTGGCCTCCGCCGGTGTCGCGGGTGTGGCGATCGGCTTCGGCGCCCGGAACCTGGTCACCGACTTCCTCTCCGGCGTCTTCATGATCATGGAGGATCAGTACGGGGTCGGGGACACCGTCGACGCGGGCGTGGCCACCGGCGAGGTGGTCGAGGTGGGGCTGCGGGTGACCAAGCTCCGCGGCGACGACGGCGAGATCTGGTACGTGCGCAACGGTGAGATCAAGCGGATCGGCAACCTCAGCCAGGGCTGGGCGACGGCCACGGTCGATGTCACGGTCCGGCCGACCGAGGATCTGGACAAGGTGCGCTCGGTGATCGGC
Organism: Streptomyces sp. NPDC020875; assembly: GCF_040641415.1. Taxonomy (NCBI): domain Bacteria; kingdom Bacillati; phylum Actinomycetota; class Actinomycetes; order Kitasatosporales; family Streptomycetaceae; genus Streptomyces; species Streptomyces sp. NPDC020875. Next base: position 38,504 of record NZ_JBFADP010000010.1, read on the forward strand.
GGGGTGGCCGCCGAGCTGGCGAAGTCCGAGCCGTGGAACGAGCAGCTGTGGGGCCCGGTGGAGACCCTGGGCCTGACCGAGGTGCTGCTGGACCAGATGACGATCCGGGTCGCGGGCAAGACCATGCCGGGCAAGGCGCTCTCCGTCGAGCGCGAGCTGCGGTGGCGGATCAAGCGGGCGTTCGACGCCGAGGGCATCCGGATCGTCGGCGGGCTGCCCGTACCGGAGGCGGACGGCGCGGCCGCCGACCCGTCGGCGTCGATGGCGGCCCCGTCGGCGCTGGCCAGCCCGGTGTCCCCGCAGTCGCTGGCCACGGCGCCGATACCGCCCGCGCCGCCGAATCTGCAGAAGTGATCCCGTAGGATCCCGCGGCCCGGTGGGGCCGGACCCGATACCCGGGTCCGGCCCCACCGGCCTGTCCGGGCCCGTCGACCTGGCCCCGGGCCGGGCCCGTCAGATCCCGGCCGGGCCTGGCCGCCTGGCCGCCTGGCCGCGATCCGCCCGGTCCCGGGCCGCCTGCGGATGGTGATCCGTATGACATAACCCGGCATAGCGGATGTCTCGCCCGCCGTTACGGACCCGGCCATTGACGCCCCCCTCGACCCCGGCTTACTTTCACCTGGATCGATTAGGAAACTTTCCTAACAACCTATCGCCCGTCCGCCGGTCACCGGCGGACCGCAGCCGAAGGGCAGGTACGCCGCCGTGGCCGGAACGGTCCCCGGAACCCCGCGTGTACTGCGGGCCATGAACGACCGCACGGCGCTCGGACTACTGCTGGAGCACGGCCCCCTCTCCCGGACCAGGATCGGCAAGCTGACGGGGCTCTCCAAGCCGACCGCCTCCCAGCTGCTGGTACGGCTCGAAGCCGCCGGGCTCGTGGTCGCCACCGGCACCACGGAGGGCAGCCCCGGACCCGGCGCCCAGCTCTACGCGATCAACGCCGGGGCCGCCTACGCCGCCGGGCTCGACGTCTCCCCGCAGCGGATCCGGGCCGCCGTCGCCGATATCACCGGCACGATCGTCGGCGAGTACCAGCTCCCCACGCCCCGCCGCCGGGCGGCGGACGCGGTCGGCCAGGTCACCGAGGCCGTCGGCGGCGCGGCCGAGGCCGCCGGGGTCGCCCTGGACCGGATCCACCGGCTGGTCATCGGCACCCCCGGCGCCTTCGACCCCAATACCGGACGGCTCCGGTACGCCTCCCATCTGCCCGGCTGGCACTCCCCCACCCTGCTGGACGATCTCGCCGCCGCCCTGCCGATGCCCTTCGCCTACGAGAACGACGTCAATCTCGTCGCCGTGGCCGAACAGCGGCTCGGCGCGGCCCGGGGCCACGACGACTTCGTCCTGCTCTGGAACGAGGAGGGCCTGGGCGCCGCCGTGGTGATCGGCGGCCGGCTGCACCGGGGCTTCACCGGCGGCGCGGGCGAGGTCGGCTTCCTCCCCGTGCCCGGCACCCCGCTGGTCCGCCGGGTCGCCCGGGCCAACGGCGGCGGCTTCCAGGAACTGGCCGGGGCCCAGGTACTGCCCCGGCTCGCCCGCGAACTGGGCGTCGGGAACATCGGCGGCGGCCACTACACCGAGGTCGCCCCGGCGCTGGTCGCCCGCGCCGCCGAGGCCGGTGACGGGCCCTGCCGCGCCCTGCTGGACTCGTACGCCACGGCGCTGGCGACCGGACTCGCCTCCGTCGTCGCGGTCCTCGACCCGGAGCTGGTGGTACTCGCCGGGGAGGCGATCACCGCGGGCGGGGAGCCGCTGCTCGCCCGGGTCCAGGCGGAGCTGACCGAACTGGCCGCGCCCCGGCCCCGGCTGCTGCTCTCCGCCGTACGGGAACAACCGGTACTGCGCGGGGCGCTGGAGAGGGCCCTGGCGACCACCCGTGACGAGGTCTTCGACACCTCGGCCCGCTGAACCCGGCCCGAACCCGACCCCATCCGCACCGACCGGTCCGCCCACCTCCTCCCCCCCTCATCCCTCTTGTCCCACTCATCCCTCGCACGGACATCCCCCATCCCTTGATCCGGCCGAACCGCCCCAAGGAGACACCATGTCCATACGCACGGAGAGCACCCCGCCCCGCAGCGCCGGCCGCGCCCGGGGCCGTACCGCCGTCCACGGCCGCCGGACCACCGGCGCCCTCGCCCTGACGGCGGCCCTCGCCCTGCTCGCGGGAGCCTGTACCGGATCGAACGAGTCGGCCGCCGACGACGACCCCCGGGCCGAAACGACCCTCACCCTCTGGCACGGCTGGTCGGCGGAGGCCGAGGTCGCGGCGATCGAGGAGAACGTCCGCCGCTTCGAGGCCGCCCACCCCAACATCACGGTGAAGACCGTGAAGAACATGACGGACCCCAAGATCCAGCAGGCGCTGCGCGCGGGCGGCTCCAAGGCACCGGATGTGATCGCCTCCTTCACCACCGACAGCGTCGGGAAGTTCTGCGACACCGGCGCCCTGGTGAATCTCCAGCCGTTCCTGGACAAGTCGAAGATCGACGCCACCAAGGTGTTCCACAAGCCGCTGCTGGAGTACACCCGGTTCGACGGCAATCAGTGCTCGCTGCCACTGCTGCACGACGCCTACGGGCTGTACTACAACAAGGACGCGTTCCGGCGGGCCGGGATCACCGCACCTCCGAAGACCTGGAGCGAGTTCGAGAAGGTGGCACTGAAGCTCACCCAGCCGCATGGCGACGGCTACCGGCAACTCGGCTTCATGCCCAACTACCACGGCTACGAGACCACCACGTCCCATTACGCGTCCCAGTGGTCGCCGACCTACTTCGACACCGGCGGCAAGTCGAAGATCGCCGACGACCCGGCCTTCGCGAAGATGATGACCTTCCAGAAGAACCTGGTCGACGGGCTCGGCGGCTTCACCAGGCTGGAAAAGTTCCGCAATACCTTCGGCGACGAATGGGGCGCCGAACACCCCTTCCACACCGGCCAGGTCGCCATGCAGCTCGACGGCGAATGGCGGCTCGGCATGGCCGAAGACGCCGGGGTCGATTTCGAGATCGGTACGGCTCCGCTGCCGGTCGCCGACGAACTCGCCGCCGACTACGGCATGGGCTATCTCTCCGGCACGATCATGGGCATCGCCGCCACCAGCAAGAAGCAGAACGCGGCCTGGGAGCTCGTGAAGTACATGACCACGGACACCGAAGCGGTGGTCGCCTTCGCCAACGGCATCCGCAATATCCCCTCCACCGTCGCGGCCCTGGAATCACCCGGCCTGAAGTACGACCCGGCGTTCCGGACGTTCATCGACATCGCCCGGCACCCGAAGTCGTCCACCACCCCCGCCCAGGTCGACGGCGGCGCCTATCAGATCACCCTCCAGGACCTCGGATACCGGTACGAGGCCGGGAAGGTGAAGGATCTCCAAGCGGGTCTGGAGGCCGCCGCCCGGCAGATCGACACCGATATCGAGAAGCAGAAGTAGCGGCGGAACCGTCCGGGATGAGCACCCACACCCTGCGTTCGAAGCGCCGCCGCTCGGCGCTCCGTACCCTCGCGTTCCTGTCGCCCTGGCTGATCGGCTTCGGGGTCTTCTTCGCCTATCCGCTGATCGCCACCGTCTACTTCTCCTTCACCCAGTACGACGGCTTCCGGCCGCCCGTCTTCAACGGTCTGGAGAACTGGACCTATGTCTTCTCCCAGTACCGGCTCTTCGTCCCGGCGCTGGAGAACACGCTCTGGTTCGTCGTCGTCATGGTCGGCTGCCGGGTGGTGTTCGGCCTCGGCATCGGGCTGCTCGTGGTCCGGATCAAGACCGGCGGCGGCGTCTTCCGTACCCTCTTCTACCTCCCCTATCTCGCCCCGCCGGTCGCCGCGTCCCTGGCCTTCGTCTTTCTGCTGAACCCCGGTACGGGGCCGGTGAACTCGTTCCTGGAGTCGGCCGGACTGCCCGCGCCCGGCTGGTTCACCGACGCCGACTGGTCGAGACCGGCACTGACGGCGCTGGCGCTCTGGGGGATCGGCGATCTGATGGTGATCTTCACGGCCGCGCTGCTCGACGTGCCCAAGGATCAGTACGAGGCGGCCGAACTGGACGGCGCATCGGCGTTCCAGCGGTTCCGGTTCGTCACCCTGCCGAATATCGCCCCGATCGTGCTGTTCGCCGTGGTCACCGGGGTGATCCAGACCATGCAGTACTACACCCAGCCGCTGGTGGCGGGGAAGGTCGCGTCGGGGATCATCGGCGGCAGCGGACAGCAGTTCGAGCCCGGCTACCCCGAGAAATCCACCCTCACCCTGCCCCAACTCGTCTACGACCTGGGCTTCCAGCGCTTCGACTACGGCTCGGCCGCCGTCGTCGCCCTGGTGCTCTTCGCGCTCTCCATGCTCTTCACCGCGGTACTGATGCGGCGCCGCGGCGGACTGATCGGGGTGGGTGACCGATGACCGCGACCCCGACCCGGGCCCCCGGGCGCCACCGCCCCGGCACCCGCGGGCCCGCCGCCCGCGCCGCCCGCCGCCGGGCGGTACTGCGCTGGATCGCCGTGCACTCCCTCGCCGTGGCCGCCGCCCTCTTCTTCGTCCTCCCCTTCGTCTTCGTCGTACTGACATCCCTGATGTCCGATCAGCAGGCGCTCACCCGGAACCTGGTCCCCAGGACCTGGGAGTGGGGCAACTATGCGGATGTCTTCAACACTCCCGGCTTTCTCACCTGGTGGCGGAACACTCTGCTCTACGCCGGACTCGGCACCGTACTCACCGTGGTGTCCTCGATCCCGGTGGCCTACGCCCTGGCCAAGTTCCGGTTCCGGGGACAGCGGCTCGCGATGATGCTGGTCATCGCGATGATGATGCTGCCGCCGCAGGTCGTCGTGGTGCCGATGTACCTCTTCTGGGCGAAGGAACTGGACCTCGCGGGCAGCCTCTGGCCGCTGATCGTGCCGATGGCCTTCGCCGACGCCTTCTCCGTCTTCCTGCTCCGCCAGTTCCTGCTCACCGTCCCCGACGAGTATCTGGACGCGGCCCGGGTGGACGGCTGCGGTGAGTTGCGCACCCTGATCCGGATCGTGCTGCCGATGGCCAGGCCGGGGATCGCGGCCGTGGCACTGTTCCAGTTCTTCTATGCCTGGAACGACTACTTCGGCCCGCAGATCTACGCCTCCGAGGAACCCGGCGCCTGGACGCTCAGCTACGGCCTCGAATCGTTCAAGGGCGCGCACCATACCGATTGGAATCTGACCATGGCCGCGACCGTTCTGGTCATGGCCCCCGTAATCCTCGTCTTCTTCTTCGCCCAAAAGGCGTTCGTCGAAGGTGTGACACTGACCGGAGTGAAGGGCTAGGAATCATATGAAACTGGCAGTCGTAGGTGGCGGATCCACCTATACCCCGGAGCTGATCGACGGGTTCGCCCGGCTGCGGGACACGCTCCCCATTACGGAGCTGGTCCTGGTCGACCCCGCTCCCGAACGGCTGGAGCTGGTGGGCGGGCTGGCCCGGCGGATCTTCGCCAAGCAGGGGCACGACGGCACGATCGTGACGACGTCCGACCTGGACGCCGGGGTGGCGGGCGCCGACGCCGTCCTGCTCCAGCTGCGGGTCGGCGGGCAGGAGGCCAGGCTCCAGGACGAGACCTGGCCGCTGGAGTGCGGCTGTATCGGGCAGGAGACCACCGGCGCGGGCGGCCTCGCCAAGGCGCTGCGGACCGTCCCGGTCGTCCTCGACATCGCCGAGCGGGTCCGGCGGGCCAACCCGGACGCCTGGATCATCGACTTCACCAATCCGGTGGGCATCGTGACCCGGGCCCTGCTGACCGCCGGGCACAAGGCCGTCGGGCTCTGCAATGTCGCCATCGGCTTCCAGCGGAAGTTCGCCCGGCTGCTGGACGTGACACCGTCCGAGGTCCATCTGGACCATGTCGGGCTCAACCATCTGACCTGGGAGACCGGGGTCAGGATCGGCGGGCCCGACGGACCCGACCGGCTGCCGGAGCTGCTCGCCGGGCACGGTGACGCGATCGCCGCCGATCTGCGGATGCCGAGGGCCGTCCAGGACCGGCTCGGCGTGGTGCCCTCGTACTACCTCCGCTACTTCTACCAGCACGACGATGTCGTGGAGGAGCTGCGGACCAAGCCGTCCCGGGCGGCCGAGGTCGCCGAGATGGAACGGCAGCTGCTGAAGACGTACGGGGACCCCGAACTGGACACCAAGCCGGAACTGCTGGCCAAGCGGGGCGGGGCGTTCTACTCGGAGGCGGCCGTCGATCTGGCGGCGGCGCTGCTGGGCGGGGCGGGCAGCCCGTACCAGGTGGTCAATACCTTCAACAACGGGACGCTGCCGTTCCTGCCGGACGACGCGGTGATCGAGGTCCAGGCCGCGGTGGGCGCCAAGGGCGCGGCCCCGCTGCCGGTGCCGAAGGTCGACCCGGTGTTCGCCGGGCTGATCGCCAATGTCACCGCCTATGAGGACCTGGCGCTGGACGCGGCGCTGCGCGGCGGCCGGGAGCGGGTCTTCCGGGCGCTGCTGGCGCATCCCCTGATCGGCCAGTTCACCCCGGCGGAGCGGTTGACCGACCGGCTGATCGCGCACAACCGGGAGCACCTGGCGTGGGCGTGACCGCAGCGGTCCTCGCGATCGACGCGGGGAACAGCAAGACCGATGTCGCGTTGGTGGGGCCGGACGGATCGGTCCTCGGCTCGGCACGGGAGAAAGTGGGCTTCCAGCCCCCGAAGGTCGGGGTCGCCGCGGCGGTGGAGGCCCTCGCCGGGCCCGTCGCGGCGGCCCTGGAGGCGGCCCGGATCGCGGGCCGCCCGGTGGACGAGGTGGCCGAGGTGTCGGCCTGTCTCGCCAACGCCGATCTGCCGGTGGAGGAGGCGGAGCTGACGGCCGCCCTGCACGCCCGGGGCTGGGGCCGTACCACGGTGGTACGGAACGACACCTTCGCCCTGCTGCGGGCCGGGGTGGACGAACCCAGGGGCGTCGCGGTGGTCTGCGGCGCGGGCATCAACTGCGTCGGGATGCTGCCCGACGGGCGGACCGCCCGGTTCCCGGCGATCGGGAAGATCTCCGGCGACTGGGGCGGCGGACTGGGGCTCGCGGAGGAGTCCCTGTGGGCCGCCGCGCGCGCGGAGGACGGCCGGGGCCAGCCGTCGGCGCTGGCCCGGACGCTGCCGGCGCACTTCGGGCTGGGGTCGATGGCCGAACTGATCGAGGCGCTGCACCGGCGGAACCTGCCCTACGCCCGGGTGCACGAGCTGACCCCGGTGCTCTTCGCCACCAGCGCCGGGGGCGACCCGGTGGCGGCGGCGCTCGTCCACCGGCTGGCCGAGGAGGTGGTGGCGATGGCCTCGGTCACCCTGGACCGGCTCGGTCTGCTGGCCGACGCGGTGCCGGTGGTGCTGGGCGGCAGCGTGCTGGCGGCCCGTCATTCCGAACTGGACGCCCGGATCACCGCCCTGCTGGCGGCGAAGGCCCCGAAGGCGGCGCCCCGTTGGCTGACGGCGCCCCCGGTACTGGGGGCGGCCCTGCTCGGTCTGGACCGGGTGGGCGCTCCGCCGGAGGCCCGGGCCAGGGTCCGGGAGCACTACAAGATGTAGCCGGTATCCGTACGTCATGACACCGCACGCCTCCACCGGGCCCGCCGACACGGGCCGGGCGGGGGCGTCCGGCTTCCCGGACGGCTGTCGGGGCGGCTGTCGGGGCGGCTGTCGGAGCGGTTGTCGGGGCTCGGGGCCCGGTGCTCGGTATCGATGCCGGGGGCCGGTATCGGGCTCGCGGGTGGCGAGCCTTCGCCAGGTTGTCCACAGGGGTGGCCCCGGCTGGAACCGCGGGCGGCGCGGGAGCGTATACAGGGGGAACGAGATCCGCAGGACGAGAGGGCGTACGGCCGCGTGTGCGGCGCGGGCCGTGCGAGGCGACGGCCGACGGGCCCGGGTGACCCCCGGGGATCGGTCCGGGGCGAGAACGCGGGGCGGTTGACGGCATCCGGCGCTGGACGGCCGGGTGGGGGCGCACGGCGGGGGGCGGGGTTCATCACCTCGGGCCCGTGGCCGGCGTTCCGGTGCAAGATCCAGTCAAGCCTGCTGTGCGTGACGGTCTTCGACGCCATACTTCTCGCCAAGGGTCCGCCCGGCCCGGCCCGTGGTGAGGCCGGACCGCCGTCGATGACCGAGGGGGAGGTCAGATGACATACCCGCCGAAGGTGCGCGCCGCGCACCCGTCGGCTCCCGTGTCCGCGCCCGGATCCCCCGGGCCCGGTTCCTTCGGCGGCCCGGGTGCCGCGCCGGAGCCGGGGCCCGGACCGGGATCAGGGCCGGGGAGCGCCGGGGAGGCGATGGCGCGGCTGCGCGCGGCGGCGGCGACCGAACCGGGCCGGCTGCGGATCATCGGGGCAGTGCTGGCGGCCCTGGTGCTCGCGTTCGGCGCGGTGACGGCGGCCGAGGTCTCCGAGCGGGCGGCGGCGGCCGACGACGTGGTGGGCCGCAGCCAGCCGCTGAGTGCCGACGCGGCGCTGGTCTACCGCTCCCTCGCGGCCGCCGACACGGCCGCGTCCAGCGGGTTCCTGGCGGGCGCCGTGAAGGAGCCGCGCGAGGTCCGCGAGCAGTACGAGAAGGACATCGCCCGCGCCTCCCAGCTGCTGGTGAAGGCCGCGACGCATACGGTGGCCGACAGCGAGTCGGGCCGCCAGATCCGGACGCTCAACGAGCAGTTGCCGGTCTATACGGGCTTCGTGGAGACCGCCCGGACGTACAACCGGCAGGGCAAGCCGCTGGGCGGCGCGTATCTGCGGTTCGCCAACGAGCGGATGACGAAGGTACTGCTGCCCGCCGCGCAGCGGCTGTACGACGCGGAGACCGCGCGGCTGGACCGGGACGACGAGGACGCCACGGCCTGGCCGGTGCTCGCCCTGCTGGCCGGGGTGGTCGCGATCGGTGTGCTGGCCTGGGCCCAGCGGCGCAACTTCCTGCGGACGAACCGGGTCTTCAACCACGGGCTGCTGGCCGCCACGGCGGCGTCGGTGGCGCTGCTGCTCTGGCTGACCGCCGCGCACGCGGTGGCCGCGGCGCAGCTGGGTGAGGCACGGACCGGTGGCGAGCAGTCGCTGCGGGCGCTCAACGAGGCCCGGATCAGCTCCCTGAAGGCCCGGGCCAACGAGAATCTCGTCCTGGTCGCCCGGGGCGCGGTGCTCACGGACGACGGGAAGCGCGACAAGTACGAAACGGAGTACGACGAGAACATGGGGGTTCTCGTCAACGCCCTGGGCCGGGCGCAGCGGCTGGCGCGGGGCGACGAGCGGGGTCTGGCGCCACTGCGGAAGGCGGCCAGGAGCGTGGAGCTCTGGCAGAAGGCGCATACCAAGGTCAGCGCCGCCGACCGGGCCGGGCGATACGAGGAGGCGCGGAATCGGGTCCTCGGCGGCGCGGGTTCGACGGGCCGGGAGTTCGACCTGGTGGACGCGGAGCTGGACCGGGCGCTGGCGCATGAGCAGCGGCAGTTCACCGAAGCCGCCGAGAGCGGCCGGAGCGCCCTCGGGCTGCTGCCCGCGGGGGCGGCGGTGCTCGGGGTGCTGGGCGCGCTGGGCGCGGTGCTCGGGATCAATCGCAGGCTGTCGGAGTACCGGTGAGAGGGGGCGTGATGTCGGACGGGGAGGCCGCGCGGGGCGGAGACGGGCCCGCCGGGGGCGGCGAGGGCGGCAAAGACCGGTCCCCCCGGCGGTGGTTCGTCCGGCGGGGCTGGGGCGGGGTCGCCGCAATGGCCGCCGCGTGCGCCCTGGCCGCCGCGACGCTGATTCCGCTCTCCCGGGACGCCGGGTCGGCCATCGCCGGGCCGGATCGGGGCGCCGGGGTGAGCCGGGCGGTCCCGGCCACCGTGGACGACTGCGAGTCCCCCGAGGCGTCGCTGCCCGCGTCCTCGGACAGCGGGCCGGCGATCGAGGCGATCAAGAAGCGCGGCCATCTCGTCGTCGGGGTGGACCAGAACAGCTACCGCTGGGGCTATCGCAATCCGGAGACCGACACACTGACGGGCTTCGACATCGATCTGGCGCGGGCGATCGCCCGGAATCTGTTCGGCACCCCGAAAGCCGTGGTCTTCCGGGCCGTCCCCACGAACCAGCGGATACCGGCGCTGAACAACGGCACGGTGGACATCGTGGTCCGGACGATGACCATCAACTGCGAGCGGAGCAGGCAGGTGGCTTTCTCCACCGCCTACTTCCAGGCGGGGCAGCAGATCCTGGCGCCGAAGCAGTCCGCCGTCACCGGCTGGAACAGCACGCTCCGAGGCAAGCGGGTCTGTTCGGCGGAGGGCTCCACGGCCTATGACGAGCTGCGGAAGAACACCTTCGGCGCGGTCTTCCGGGACCAAAACGACGGGAAACCGGCCGACGAGGACGTTCTGACCGTACCCAATCAACTGGACTGTCTGGTCCGGCTCCAGCAGGGGCTGGTCGACGCGGTCCTCACCGATGACGCGCTCGCCGCAGGCCAGGCGGCCCAGGACCCCGCGGTCGAGCTGAAGGGCGAGGGGCCCTTCACCACCGAGTACTACGGGGTGGCGACCAAACTCGGCAACGACGATCTGGTGCGGCGGATCAATCTGGTGCTGGAGGAGTACCGGCGAGGAGAGTGGCAGCGCGCGTACGAATACTGGCTCGAGGACGATCTGCCCGGCAAGTCCGTGCCGCCCGCCCAGTACCGCGGCCGCTGACCGACGAAAGAGGTGATCGATGGGCGTCGCCGGATCATTCTCCGGGCCCGGAGGCGGTCCGCCCGGGCCGGTGATGGACCGGGACGAGGTCGACCGTGCGCTGGCCCGGCTGGGCGCGGAGCACGAGGCGGTCGAGTCCTCCTTGCTGGCCCTCCAGGACCACGCGGGCCGCAGACTCCTCGAAGGGGCCGAGCTGACCGGGGTCACCCGGGACCGGTGGGCCGCGGCCGAGCGGTCGATCGCCCTGCTGTGGGGGTACTTCGAGGCGTACTCGGCGGCGCTGACCGAGATCCGGGAGATCAGGGCGCGGCGGCGGTGGGCCAGCCGGGAGGACCTGGCGGAGCTGACGGAGCGGCTGCGCGGCCGGGGTGTGACGGTTCCGGGCCCGGCGGCGGGCGCCCCGGACGCGCTGGTGCCCGGCACCCCGGCGAAGCTCGCGGAACGGTTCTCCCTCGAAGGTCTGGTCGAGCGGATGAACGAGCTGTACGCGGCCTCCCTCGACATGGTGGTGACGGCGGACACGGTCTGGTCGGCGCTGCCCGCCCGGATCGACCTGCTCTCCGCCGAACTGCGGCGCACCCGCTCCCTGGCGCACTCGGTGGGCGTACGGCCCGGTGAGCATCCGGCGGGCGACGACCTGGAGGCGATCACCCGCGAGCTGACCCTGCTGCGGGCGCAGGTGATCTCCGATCCGCTGGCGTTCTGGCGGCCCGGGACGCGTAGTTCGGCACCGGGCGGCGGCCGCGCCGACACCGACCGGTACGACCGGGCGGCCCGGGCGCTGGAGGACATCCGGCGGGAGATCGAGGCGGTGCTCGGGGTCCGCCAGGACTCGGAGGAGCGGCTGGTCCGGCTGCGGGACGTGCTGTCGCGGGCCGACCGGACCCTGAGCGAGGCGCGCGCCGCCCGCGGCGAGGTGCTGGCGAAGATCGCCGCCACGGAGGTGCCGGCGGTCAGCGGCCCGCCGACGGCGCTCCAGGAGCGTCTGGTGACGGCCGCCGAGTACCGCAGGCACTCCCTGTGGCACCGGCTGTCGCCACTGCTGGAGTCGTTGGAGCGGGAGGCCGAGGAGGAGCTGATCCGGGCCCGGGAGTCGCTGACGGCGGTGACGGCCCCGCTGGCGGTCCGGGCCGAGCTGCGGGGGCGGCTGGACGCGTACAAGGCGAAGACGGCCCGGCACGGGCTGGCCGAGGACCCCCTGCTGGTCGAGCGGTACGACACGGCCCGCAGGATGCTGTGGAGCGCGCCGTGCGATCTGCGGGTGGCCGAGCAGGCGGTCTTGAGATATCAGCGGGCGGCGGCGGAGGCGCTGGCGCAAACGGAGCCCGGAAGGACCGGCTCCGGCGACCGCGAGGGGGGCGTGTGAGCGGTAACGGCGACGGGGGCGGCGGGCCGGGGAGCTGTGGGCGTCCCGACTGCGACGGAACGTACGAGGACGTCGGCGGCGGTGAGTTCTACTGCGATACCTGCGGTCTCGCGCCGGTGGCGGGCGGTGGTGTCCCGGGCCGTTCGGCGGCGTCCGCGCGAGGTACGGGGGGTCCGTCGAGGTCGGCGGCGTCGGGGCGGTCGGCGCGCTCCGCCCGGTCGGCCAGGTCCTCACGATCGGCCCGGTCATCGGCGTCCCGGCGTTCGGTCTCGGGCCGGCTCTCCCGCTCCCTCTCCGGCTCCGGTACGAGTACGCCGACCACGCCGTCCCGTTCGGTCTCGGTCCGTTCCAGCGGCTCCACCAGCCGGGGCTCCGCACGCAACCGGCTGGGCGCGGGGCTGGTCTCGGTGCCCGAGGTGCCACGCCCCGACCCCCGGTCCGCGGTGATGACCGACCCCGAGGTGCCCGAGCGGAAGCGGTTCTGCTCCCGCTCCGACTGCGGTGCGCCGGTGGGCCGCTCGCGGGGTGAGCTGACCGGGCGCACCGAGGGCTTCTGCACCTCCTGCGGCCATCCGTACTCCTTCGTCCCCAAACTCCGGCCGGGCGATATCGTGCGCGGCCAGTACGAGGTCGTGGGGTGTCTGGCACACGGCGGTCTGGGATGGGTCTATCTCGCCGTCGACCGCGCGGTCTCCGACCGCTGGGTGGTGCTCAAGGGCCTGCTGGACACCGGCGACCAGGACGCCATGGAGGCGGCGATCTCCGAGCGCCGTTTCCTCGCCGAGATCGAGCACGCCAACATCGTCCGGATCTACAACTTCGTCGAGCACCTCGACCAGCGCACCGGCTCACTCGACGGCTATATCGTCATGGAGTACGTCGGCGGCAAGTCGCTGAAGGAGATCGCCAACGACCGGCGGGACAACGGCGGGCGGCGCGATCCGCTCCCGGTCGAGCAGGCGTGCGCGTACGGGATCGAGGCGCTGGAGGCACTCGGCCATCTGCACAGCCGCAATCTGCTCTACTGCGACTTCAAGGTCGACAACGCCATCCAGCAGGCCGACCAGCTGAAACTGATCGACATGGGCGCGGTCCGCCGGATGGACGACGACGAGTCCGCGATCTACGGCACCGTCGGCTACCAGGCGCCGGAGGTCCCCGAGCTGGGGCCGTCCGTCGCCTCCGACCTCTATACGGTGGCCCGGACCCTGGCCGTCCTCACCATCGACTTCACCGGGTACACCAATGTGTACGCCGACTCCCTGCCCGACCCGGAGAAGGTCGAGGTCTTCCGGACCTACGAGTCGTTCTACCGGCTGCTGGTACGGGCGACGGACCCGGATCCGGCCCGGCGGTTCGCCTCGGCCGAGGAGATGGCCGAGCAGCTGACGGGGGTGCTGCGGGAGGTCGTGTCGATCCAGACGGGCCGGGCGCGCCCGGCGCTCTCCACCCTGTTCGGGCCGGAGGTGAAGGTCACCGACAGTCTGCTCTTCGCGGAACTCACCGACGACGTCTCCCTGCTGGGGGCCCGTCCGGCGGCCGGGGACCGGCAGCGGGCGGGGACCGGGGCCGGCCGGGGCACCGGCGCCCGGCTGGTGATCCCGGCCCAGTCCTCCGGCGGCCCCGCGCCGCTGGGCTCCGGCTCCGTCGGCGCTGCCGGTGCCCCCGTATCGGCGGCCGTATCCGGCGCGGCCCTTGCCATCGGCACGGGCGGCCCGGCCGGTCAGGCCGTGGGGCGGCTCGCGCCTCATCTGCGCCCGCCGGACCTTCCGGCGGTGGCGCTGGCCCTCCCGGTCCCCCGGGTCGACCAGGACGATCCGAACGCCGGTTTCCTCGCCGGGCTGCTGACCGCCGCGCCCGCCGAGCTGATCGCCGCGCTCGCGACCGCGCCGTCGCCGTCGGCCGAGACCCGGCTGCGGGAGGTCCGGGCCCGGCTGGAGATGGCCGACCCGACGGCGGCGCTCACCGTCCTGACGGAGCTGGAGCGCCGGTCCGGCGACGACTGGCGGGTGATCTGGTACCGGGGTCTGGCGTCCCTGGTGGTCGGGGACAAGGAGGGGGCGGCGCTCGCCTTCGACGCGGTGTACGACGCCTTCCCGGGCGAGCCCGCGCCCAAGCTGGCCCTCGGGATCTGTGCGGAGATCCTGGGCCAGCTGGACAACGCCGCCGAGTACTTCCGGCTGGTGTGGACGACCGATCCCGGCTATGTGAGCGCCGCGTTCGGCCTGGCCCGGGTCCAACTCGCCACCGGTGACCGGGCGGGGGCCGTCAGAACGCTGGAGTCGGTGCCGGAGGCGTCGATCCACTACACGGCGGCCCGGGTCGCGGCCGTACGGTCCCGGCTGCGCCGACGCTCCCCGCAGGAGGAGCTGCTGGCCGAACTGACGGCCGCCGCGCACCAGGTACAGGCCCTGGAGGAGGCCGGACTCGACGCGGTCCGCCGGGAATCACTCGCCACCGAAGTACTCGGTACGGCCCTGGACTGGGTACTCTCCGGTAGTCCCGGAGCACCGCCGCCCGGGCCCGGCGCGGCGGCATCGCCCCAGCGGGGTCGCGCGTCCCGTGGTGCGCTGCTCGGCAGCCCGCTCGACGAGCGGGGCCTCCGCTTCGGGCTGGAACGCTCCTACCGGGTACTCGCCCGGCTCGCCCGGCGGGGCGAGGAGCGCATGGACCTGGTGGAGCGTGCCAACCGCTTCCGCCCCCGGACGTGGGTGTGATCGATGCCGTCGCAGAATCCTCAGCAGGCCGGAACGGCCGTCTGCCCGGGTTGCGGAGACCCGGTGGAGTCCGACGACCGCTTCTGCGGTCGGTGCGGTACTGAGCTGCCGCCCGCCCCCGCCGGGCGCTCCGGCGACCGCCCGACCCTCGCCATCGGCGTCCCGGCCCCGCCGGCCGTACCGCCGCGCCCCGCCGCCCCGCCCGGGGCTCCCTCGTTCCCGGCGGCGGATCCCGCGGGTCCCGCCGGGTATCCGGTGACCCCGGCCGCCGAGGCGGTACCGGCGCCGGGTCAACCCTCCGTACCGTCCGGCCAGTCCACCCATGGGGGTACGCCGCCGGGTTACGTACCGCCGGTACCGGACACGCCGCCCGGAGCCGCCGCCCCGGCCGTACCCGCCCCGGCTGTTCCCGCCCAGCCGACCGGTCCGGCCGGGCAGCCGGGCGGGCCCGGCGCCTCCGGAGCCGTACCGCCGCCGGGCCGACCGCCCCAGGCCGCCGGGGGCGCGGCGGCGTCGGGTGAGCCGCCGCGGTCGCGGATCGCGGCGCTGGCCGAGATGAGCGGGCCCGCGAACAGTGCCGCCGTCCCCGCCGCGCTCACCGACCACCGGGCGCCCGCCGCGACGGCCGTGCCGACGCCCACCGACGCGTACGGGCGGCCCGCCGGGCCGACGACGTACACGACGGGATCAGGACATCCCGCCGGGCCCGTACCCGATCAGCCCGGTCAATCGAGTCGGCCCGGCCAGCCGGATCAGCCGGCCGCCGGATCCGGGGGCTTCACGCTCCAGCCGCCTCCGGCGCCGACCGCGCCCCCGGCCGCCGCACCGGCGACGGCCCCCAAGCCCGGGGCCGCCGACCCCCGGAGCCCGCACACGGCCGACGGCACGAAGCTCTGCGTCGCCTGCCGCGCCGGGCGGGTCGACACCGACGGCTACTGCGAGAACTGCGGACACGCCCAGCCCCGGGAGCGCGACCACATGGAACGTGAACTGGACTCGGTCGCCGCCGTCAGCGACCGGGGTCTGCGCCACCACCGCAACGAGGACTCGTTCGGCGTGGCATCCACCGCCCTCCCCGACGGCTCCCCCGCCGTCGTGGCGATCGTCTGCGACGGCGTCTCCTCGGCCACCAGGCCCGACGAGGCGTCCCAGGCCGCCGCCCGGGCGGCAAGGGACTCCCTGGTCGATGCCCTGCCCCGGGGCACGCATCCCCAACAGGGCATGCGGGACGCGATCGTGGCCGCCGCGGGCGCGGTCAACGCCCTGGCGGCGCCGGAACCCGGCGCCGAGGCGCCCGACCAGGACCCCCACGGGCGGCAGAACGCCCCCGCGTGCACCATCGTCGGCGCGGTCACCACCGGTGAGCTGCTGGTCGTCGGCTGGGTCGGCGACAGCCGGGTCTACTGGGTGCCCGACGACCGGTCCGCCCCGGCCGCCCGGCTCACCGAGGACGACTCCTGGGCGGCCCAGATGGTGGCCGCCGGGCTGATGAACGAGGCGGAGGCGTACGCGGACGAGCGCGCCCACGCGATCACGGGCTGGCTGGGCGCCGACGCGTATGAACTCGACCCGCACACGGCCGCGTTCAAGCCGGACCGCTCCGGGGTCGTCGTGGTCTGCACCGACGGTCTGTGGAACTACGCGGAGGGCGCCGACGAGATGGCCGGGGTGGTCCCCGCCGACGCCGCCGTACGGCCGCTCCACGCCGCCCAGGTGCTGGTGGGACACGCCCTCGACGGCGGGGGCCACGACAATGTGACGGTGGCGGTCGTCCCGTTCGCCGTCGGACCGCAGGGGGGTGGGCCGTCCTGACCCGCCGCCGACGCCCGCCCGGACCCGGGGGCCCCGGCGTCCCGGCCGTCGATCCGTAACACCCGTACGCCGCGCCCCGGGCGCAGCCCCGGTCGCGGACCGGTCCTACGCCGGACGCGCGGGGCCCGCACCCGGCACCTCATCTGTCCTCCCGCTTCTCCCGCCTCCCCCCGCTGGCCCCTCTGTTCCTCTGTCGTGCCCTTTCGGAGCGTGCAAGGAGTCCTTACGATGGCCGATTTCGCCAAGTCCCGGGTGCCCGGGTTCGCCGTCGACGTCTATCAGAACGAGTTCCTGCCGGAGGGCGGCCGGGAGGTCAGCGCGATCGTCACGGTCACCTCGACCGGCGGCGGAACCACCGGCGGCGCGCCACTGCCATCGGCCTCCGGGGCACCGGCGGGCATCCCGGCCCACGGCCCGTCGGCCGCCGTGGTGATCATGGTGGACTGCTCGGGGTCGATGGACTACCCGCCGCAGAAGATGCGCAACGCCCGGGACGCGACGGCCGCCGCGGTCGACACCCTGCGGGACGGTACGGAGTTCGCCGTCGTCGCCGGAACGCATGTCGCCCGGCAGATCTATCCGGACGGCGGCCGGCTCGCGGTCGCCGGGGCCGCCACCCGGGCCGAGGCGAAGCTCGCCCTGCGGCGGCTCACCTCCGGCGGCGGTACGGCCATCGGCACCTGGCTCCGGCTCGCCGGTGAACTGCTCGGCGGCTCCGGGGCCCGGATCCGCCACGGCATCCTGCTCACCGACGGCCGGAACGAGCACGAGGCACCGGCCGAGTTGGCGGCGGCGCTGGAATCCGTCACGGGCCGGTTCACCTGCGACGCCCGGGGCGTGGGCACCGACTGGGAGGTGAAGGAGGTCACCGGGATCGCCTCGGCGCTGCTCGGCACCGCCGACATCGTGGCCGATCCGGCGCGTCTCGCGGCCGACTTCACGGCCGTGATGGAGCGGACGATGGGCAAGGCGGTCGCGGACGTCGCCCTGCGGCTGTGGACACCCGTCGGGGTCGAGGTCCTGTTCGTGAAGCAGGTGGCGCCGAGTGTCGAGGATCTCACCGGGCGCCGTACGGAGGCCGGTCCGCGCGCCGGTGACTATCCCACCGGCTCCTGGGGCGACGAGTCCCGGGACTACCACGTCTGCGTCCGGGTCCCGGCCGCCGCCGTCGGCCGGGAGATGCTGGCGGCCCGGGCGTCGCTGATCGTCCCGGCGCCGGACGGCGGCGCTCCCGAGGTGCTTTCGCAGGGCCTGGTCCGGGCGGTGTGGACGGACGACCTCGCCGCGTCGACCGCGATCAACCCCCAGGTCGCGCACTACACCGGCCAGGCCGAACTGGCACAGGTCATACAACAAGGGCTGGATGCCCGTAAATCGGGAGATATACCCGACGCAACGGCCAAACTGGGCCGGGCCGTCCAGCTCGCCGCGGCCTCCGGAAACGCGGACACTGCGAAACTCCTTTCGAAGGTGGTGGACGTGGTCGACGTGGCGACGGGTACTGTGCGACTGAAAGCAAAGGTCGCCGAGGCCGACGAGATGACTCTCGAAACGCGCTCGACGAAGACGGTCCGCGTCAAGAAATAGCCGCGTACCACCGTCAGGACGGATGAAGCAGCGGCCCTCGGGCCGGACAGGAGAGGGGGAGGCGCCTCCATGCCGACCTGCCCGAACGGACACCAGTCGGGTTCCGACGACTGGTGCGAGGTCTGTGGCCACCGCATGGCGGGCCCCGGCGCTCCCACGGGGGCCGTACCGCCTCCTCCGCCGCAGCCGGGGTACGGCTTCCCGCCGCCCCCGGGCGACCCGAACGCCACCGCGCAAGCAGAGCTGTGTCCCCAGTGCCGTACGCCCCGGGAGGCCAACGCGCCCTTCTGCGAGGAGTGCCGGTACAACTTCCTGACGAACACGGCGACGTCGTACACCCCGGTGGCGACGGGTCCCCGGCCGGGCCTCAACCTGCCCGCCGGGTTCACCAACCAGCCCGGACCGCCGTCCGGACCCGGGCCGCAGGGCGGCCCCGGCTTCCCGGGCCAGGGCTCCCAGCCGCCCGGCTTCCCGCCGCCCCCGCCCGGTCCGGGCGCCCAGGGGCAGGGCCCGGGGTTCCCCGGCGGAGGCGCGCCCGGCGGCCACGGTGCCGGGCCGCAGGTGCCCGGCCACGGCGGCCAGGGCCCCGGCCCGCAGTCGCACGACCCGTTCGACTACCAGGGCTCGCGCCCCTCTCAGCTGAACCGGCCCGCCGAGCCGCTGCACGAGGCGCCGGGACACGGAATGCCCGGCCAGATCCCGGGACACCAGCAACCCGGCGGCCGGACACCGCCGCCCCCGCCGTCCTTCACCCAGCAGCAGCCGCCGGCCTCGCCGTTCCAGGGCGGCCAGGACCCGCACGGCCCGCAGGGCGGCCCCGGTGGCGCGCCGTCCGCGTTCCAGCGGCAGCCCGCGCCGTCGGCCTTCCAGCCCGCCGAGCCCCCGGCCCCGCAGCCGCCCGCACCGGGCCCCGGCGGGCCGGGCCCCGGCCAGGCTCCCCCGGTCGACGACTGGCCGCTGAGCCCGCCGTCGCAGTCGTCCCCGCCGCAGGGTCCGCCGCAGGGCGCGTACCAGCCGCCCTACGGCGGCCCGCAGGGCGGCCCGCCCACCGGCCCCGGACCGGGCCCCGGTTCCGGCCCCGTTCCCGGGCAGCACCAGTCGGCGCCCGGCGGTTTCGGCGGACCCGGCGCGCCCGGCTCGTGGACCGCCGTGATCGCCCCCGACCGGGACTACTTCCTGGCGATGATGCAGCGCAGCGGCCCGGACGCGGGCGGCCTCAACCTGCCCGCGTACAGCCCCGAGCAGCATCTGCCGCTCACCGGCAACCAGATCACCATCGGCCGTCGCCGCCAGTCCACCGGCGAGGCGCCCGATATAGATCTGTCGGTACCGCCGGAGGACCCGGGCGTCTCGCACAAGCACGCCGTACTGGTCCAGCAGCCGGACGGCTCCTGGGCCGTCGTCGACCAGAACTCGACCAACGGCACGACGCTCAACGGCGCCGAGGAGCCGATCCAGCCCTATGTGCCCGTCCCGTTGAACGACGGCGACCGGGTACACGTCGGCGCCTGGACCACGATCACGGTCCGGCGCGGCTGACCGTGATCATGGTCGCGGTCCGGCACGGCTGACCGTCATCACGGTCGCCGTCCGGCACGGCTGACCGGCCGCTCGCGGGCGGTCGGTCTCAGTCCGGTCCGAACTCGCCCAGGGGCCAGACGTAAGGTCCCCCGGGGTCGTCCAGCCATGCCCATTGGCGGCGCGCCCCGACCGTGATCCCGAACCGGTCGCGGCGCGGCCGTCCCTCGCGCTCCCAGAGGGCGAGGGCCTCGTGGGGATCGAGGCCGCCCGCCGTCAGCGCCAGCAGGAAGCGGAAGAGATCGTTCTCGACCGTCTGCCGGGGCAGGCCGCGGGTCCGGATCAGCGGGGCGTCGCCCGTACCCCGCAGCGGCACGAAGTAGGCCGGTACGCGGAGGAAGCGGCCCTCGGCGAAGCGGCCCCGGGCGTCGTCCCGGACCCGGAGCACGACCAGGCCGGTGGAGACCGGGGCGACGATCACCGCGTCCGGCCGGCACTGCGCCGGCCAGTCGTCCGGGATCACCGGAAGC
Organism: Streptomyces sp. NPDC020875; assembly: GCF_040641415.1. Classification (NCBI taxonomy): domain Bacteria; kingdom Bacillati; phylum Actinomycetota; class Actinomycetes; order Kitasatosporales; family Streptomycetaceae; genus Streptomyces; species Streptomyces sp. NPDC020875. Next base: position 58,699 of record NZ_JBFADP010000010.1, read on the forward strand.
GCGCAGGTGGCCAGGATCCGGTCGAAGGGCGCCCGCCCGGGCGCTCCCCGGGCCCCGTCGCCGGTGATCACCGCGGGCCGGTAGCCCGCCGCCGCCAGGTGGGCCCGGGCGGACTCGGTGATCTCCGGTTCGAGATCGACGGTGGTGACCCGGGTGTCGCCGAGCCGGTGGCAGAGCAGGGCCGCGTTGTAGCCGGTACCGGCGCCGATCTCCAGTACCCGGTCCCCGTACCGCACCTCCAGCGCCGCCAGCATCCGCGCCATCAGCGACGGCTGGCTGCTGGAGGAGATCAGCTCACCGTCCCGGACCCGGGTGGCCAGCGGCCCGTCGGTGTAGGCGCCGCGCAGCCAGCGCTCCCGGCGGACGGGGTCGGGGTCCTCGCCCCAGAGCCGTTCCCAGCGGGCGGGCCGTCCCGCGCCCGAGGGCACGGGGACGTAGTAGTACGGCACGAACAGATGGCGGGGCACCTCCTCGAAGGCGAGCCGCCAGGCGGGATCCCGCAGCCCGCCGTCGGCCACCATCGCGCGCACCAGCGCCCGGCGGGCCTCGTCGGCGGGATCGGCGTACCGCTGCGGAAGGGTCCCCATGTCTCCCACTGTGCGGCCCGGACGGTCGCGAGGCGAGCATCACCGGGCTCCGCGCGGCGCCGCTCCGGTCGGTTCGGCACCCGGCCGGAACGAGCCCCACGCGGACCCGGAGATTCCGGATTCGGGTCCAGCCGGGGGGACCTAGGACCCCGGTCCTGGTCCCGGTCATCTGAGACGATGGACGGGTGAACGAGATTCCCCGGGGCACCCTTCAGGAGCAGACCTTCTACGAGCAGGTCGGCGGCGAGCCGACCTTCCGTCGCCTTGTTCACCGGTTCTACGAAGGCGTCGCCGACGATCCGCTGCTGCGGCCGATGTATCCGGAGGAGGACCTCGGCCCGGCCGAGGAGCGGTTCGCCCTCTTTCTGATGCAGTACTGGGGCGGGCCCAGGACCTACAGCGACAACCGGGGTCACCCCCGGCTGCGGATGCGGCACGCGCCGTTCCGGGTCGACCGGGCCGCGCACGACGCCTGGCTGCGGCATATGCGGGTCGCGGTGGACGAGCTGGAGCTCTCGCCCGAGCACGAGACCCAGCTGTGGAACTACATGACGTACGCCGCCGCCTCCATGATCAACACCGACGGCTGACCCGCTCCGGGCCGACCAGCCGTCCCGGCGCCCTTCCGGCCCGGCCGCCGATCCCGGGGCCGGGCTTCCGGGCGTCAGCCCGCGTACCCCATCCGGTACGACAGCTCGGCGGCGACGGCCACGGTCCGCCCGGCGACCTCGGGCAGCAGTTCGGCCCGGAGCCGGTACGCGGGCCCGGAGACGCTCAGCGCCCCGCTCACCGACCCGTCGTGGCACCGTACGGGCGCGGCCACCGCGTTCAGCCCGGTCTCCAGCTCCTCGACGGCGATCGCGTACCCCCGCTCCACCACCTCGTCGAGCAGCCGGGCCAGCCGCCCGGGGTCGGTCACGGTCCGCGGTGTGAAGCCGTCGAGTCCGCCCGCGAGGACCCGCTCCCGTACGGCGCCGGGCGCGTACGCGAGCAGCACCTTGCCGCTGGAGGTGGCGTGCAGCGGGGTGCGGCGGCCGATCCAGTTGTACGAGGTCACCGCCGCCGAGCCCCTGGCCTGGGCGACGTTCACGGCCGCGCCGTCGGCGAGTACGGCCACATTGACGGTGTCCCCGATCTCGTCGGCGAGGTCCCGGCAGAGCGGCTCGGCCTCCCGGGCGATGTCCAGCCGCCCGGCGGCGGCGCCCGCGAGCCGCAGTACGCCCGCCCCGAGCCGGTACTTGCCCCGGTCCCCGGACTGCGTCACCAGGCCCCGGTTCTCCAGCGCCCCGAGCAGCCGGGACGCGGTCGACTTGTGGACCCCCAGTTCGACGGCGATCTCGGTGACCCCCGCCTCGCCCCGCCGGGCCAGGCTCTCCAGCACACTGACGGCCCGGTCCACGGACTGCACCGCCGTACCGGCTCTGTCGGTCGTCATCTCTCCCACCCTCGCGGCCGGGGCGCCGCCGGTCGTACCGCGCCCGCCCCGCCTCGCGCGTCTGTTCGGAAAAGCCGCTCCTGCCCGGCCGGCGGGGCTTCAACCGCCGGGGGCGGGTGAGCCGGGTCTCCCCGGACTCAGCCGCTCCGGGTGGGTGTGACGGTCAGCCCGGTCAGCCCGCCGGGACCGGAGGCCCGGACGGCGATCGAACCGAAGGAGGTCCGCAGGCGCAGCCAGGAGCCGGGGGCGGTCAGCAGCGCCACGGGCGCGCCGGGGCGCAGGAAGCCGAGGGAGTGCGCGGCGTGCACGGCGCGCAGCGGCAGTCCGGTTCCGGCCACCTCGCGGGACCAGATCTCCCGTCCGATCCGGTCGCGTTCGGCCCGGGTCCTGCGCTCGGCGGGCAGGGCCTCGTCCCGGTGCCGGAACTCGGCGACGGCGGCGGCGACGGCGGCCCGCATCTCGGCGGCGCCGGGGAGCCCGGGGACGGTGCTCCAGCCGCCGCGGGGCGGCAGGACGCCGGTCCACGGCGGGCCGGTGACCGGCGCGGGCAGGGTGAATCCGGTGCCCTCGATCCGGTCGAGCAGCTCACCGGCGGAGACCGTGGTGTCGAGGGCGAGGGGCGTGCTCAGCCGGGCGGTCCTGATCGCCAGCACCTCGAAGGAGGGCGGGCGGCCGAAGACCGCGAGATGCGGCTGGGGACGGCCGTCCGGGCCGCCCGCCTGGAGGCGGACGGCGGCGGCGCGGTCGTAGTGCAGCAGCCGGGCGAGGAAGGCGGTGAGATCGTCCGCCTCCCGGGCGTCGGCGAGGTCCGGGCTCCGCACGGGCGTACTCATGCGACCAGGGCGCTCTCGTCGGCCTCCTCCAGATACTCCCGGAGGTGGGCGCGCTCCTCCGCGCTGATCCGGCGCGGCCGGCCCGCTTCGAGGTCGTAGGGGACGACGACGGTCGAGGCCCGGACATAGACCTCCGAGGCGCCCTCGGTGTCCTTGACCTCGTAGCTGACGGTCAGGGACGCGGCGCCGATCCGGGTCACCCGGGTCTCGATCACGACCGGCTCGTGCCGGTGGACCAGCGGCCGGACGTAGTCGATCTCGTGCCGGGCCACCACCGAGCCCCCGGAGAAGGAGGGCGAGCCGTCCGACGGCCGGAGCCGGAACATGAAGTCGATCCGGGCCTCCTCCAGATAGCGGAGGAAGACGACATTGTTGACATGCCCGAAGGCGTCCATGTCGGACCAGCGGAGCGGACAGCGGTAGATGTGCCGGGCCATGGGTGACGGTTCCCGCCTTCTCGGTCTCTGGCTTGGTTCGTGCTCCGGTCCCGGTGCCCCGGGTCCCCGGCCCCGGCCGGGAGCGGCCGGGGCGGGGGCGGGGACGGGACCGGGCGGGCGGGGCTCAGCCCCGGGTGAGCTTCTTGTACGTGGCACGGTGCGGCCGGGCCGCGTCCGGGCCGAGCCGCTCGATCTTGTTCTTCTCGTACGTCTCGAAGTTGCCCTCGAACCAGAACCACTTGGAGTCGCCCTCGTAGGCGAGGATGTGGGTGGCCACCCGGTCGAGGAACCAGCGGTCGTGGGAGACGACCACGGCGCAGCCGGGGAACTCCAGCAGCGCGTTCTCCAGGGAGGAGAGCGTCTCCACGTCGAGGTCGTTGGTCGGCTCGTCGAGGAGGAGCAGATTGCCGCCCTGCTTGAGGGTGAGCGCGAGGTTGAGCCGGTTGCGCTCGCCGCCGGAGAGGATCCCGGCGGGCTTCTGCTGGTCCGGGCCCTTGAATCCGAAGGCGGAGACATAGGCGCGGGACGGCATCTCGACCTGGCCGACGTTGATGTAGTCCAGCTCGTCGGAGACCACGGCCCACAGCGTCTTCTTGGGGTCGATGTTCTCGCGGCTCTGGTCGACGTAGCTGATCTTGACGGTGTCGCCGACCTTGATGGTGCCGGCGTCCGGCGCCTCCAGGCCCTGGAGCATCTTGAACAGGGTCGTCTTACCGGCGCCGTTGGGGCCGATGATGCCGACGATGCCGTTCCGGGGCAGGGTGAAGCTGAGGTCGTCGATCAGCAGCTTCTCGCCGAAGCCCTTGGTGAGGTTGTTGACCTCGACGACGATGCTGCCGAGCCGGGGGCCCGGCGGGATCTGGATCTCCTCGAAGTCCAGCTTCCGCATCTTGTCGGCCTCGGCCGCCATCTCCTCGTACCGGGCGAGCCGGGCCTTGGACTTGGCCTGCCGGCCCTTGGCGTTGGAGCGGACCCACTCCAGCTCTTCCCGGAGCCGCTTGGCGCGCTTGGCGTCCTTCTGGCCCTCGACCTTGAGCCGGGCCTGCTTGCTCTCCAGGTACGTGGAGTAGTTGCCCTCGTAGCCGATGGCGCGGCCGCGGTCCAGCTCCAGGATCCAGCCCGCGACGTTGTCGAGGAAGTACCGGTCGTGGGTGATGGCGACGACGGTGCCCGCGTACTTGGCGAGGTGCTGCTCCAGCCACTGCACCGACTCGGCGTCGAGGTGGTTGGTGGGCTCGTCGAGGAGCAGCAGGTCGGGGGCCTCCAGCAGCAGCTTGCAGAGCGCGACACGGCGCTTCTCGCCACCGGAGAGGTTGTTGACGGGCCAGTCGCCGGGCGGGCAGCCCAGGGCGTCCATGGCCTGCTCCAGCTGGGCGTCGAGGTCCCACGCGTTGGCGTGGTCGAGGTCCTCCTGGAGCTTGCCCATCTCCTCCATCAGCTCGTCGGTGTACTCGGTCGCCATCTGCTCGGCGATCTCGTTGAACCGGTTGAGCTTGCCCTTGATCTCCGCGACACCGTCCTCGACGTTCTGCAGAACCGTCTTGGACTCGTCCAGCGGCGGCTCCTGGAGCAGGATGCCGACGGTGTAGCCGGGCGACAGGAAGGCGTCGCCGTTCGACGGCTGCTCCAGTCCGGCCATGATCTTCAGGACCGTGGACTTACCGGCGCCGTTCGGACCGACCACACCGATCTTGGCGCCGGGCAGGAAGCTCAGCGTCACGTCATCGAGGATGACCTTGTCGCCGTGCGCCTTGCGCGTCTTGCGCATCGTGTAGATGTACTCAGCCAAGAGAAACCGTCCGGCAGATAAGTGGGTGGGCAGAGATACACCCCATCTTGCCGTACCGCCGTCCCGTGGCGAAAACCGACGGCGGTACGGGCCCGGACCGCCGGGGTACGGACGGCCCCGGTGGCCGGACGTACCGGTGGCCCCGGAGTGCTCGGCACTCCGGGGCCACCGGTAAGTCACAGGCCGTACGCGGTCACTCCCCGCGCATCCGCGGTCACTCGCCCGCGGCCGCCTTCTTCTTCCGGAGGAAGAACACCGCGCCGCCGCCGAGGGCGACCAGGGCCACCGCGACACCCGCGATCACGGGGGTGGCGCTGGAGCCGCCGGTCGCGGCCAGGCCGCCGCCGGTGGTGGTGGCGGCGCCGGTGGTGCCGGTGGAACCGCCCGTCGACCCGGTGGAGGCGTCACCGCCGCCGGTGCCCGTACCGCCCGCCGAGTTCGGCGTGGGCTCGGAGGACGGCTTCGGCTCGACCGGCTTGCCGCTGGTCTCGCAGTCCAGTACGCCCTTGAACGTCTCCTTGAAGTCGTTCGGGCCGGTGATGGTGATGTCGTACGGCTGGTCCTCGGCGACCGGGACGGTCACGGTCTTGGAGCCGCCCGCCGGAACCGTGTACTCCTTACCCGCGAGGGTGAAGGTGAAGGGCGCGTCGCCCTTGTTGGCGGCGGTGACGTCGACGCCGCCCTTGTCGCAGTTCTCCTGGAAGGTGACCGCCGGGACGGGGCCGGTCTTCGCCCAGACCACGGCGGCGGAGGCGAAGACCTCGGAGGTGCTGGAGCCCGCCAGGATCATGGTCTGGCTGGTGCCGACCTGCGGCGCGAAGGCCCGCCCGACCGGGACCTGGGTGGTGACGCTCGCGGTCAGCTCCGCCCGCCCGTCGGGGGCGTCGGCCGGGACCTCGAAGTAGACCTTGTCGCCGTTGACCGCAGTGGTGACCGGCTTCCCGGCCTTGTCCACGATCTTCACCCCGGCGACGGTGCCCTCGGAGGAGAGGGTCAGGCCGACCTTGGCGGCCGGGGGCGCGTCGGTGGTGACGGTCACCGGACCGATCCGGCTGCCGGGCTTGCCTGAGACGGCGTGCGGGTCGACCTTGAGGGACGGCTTCGGCTCCGCCAGGTTCTGCGCCTTCTCGTAAAGGTAGTCGGCCAGCTTCCCGGCGTTCTCGTCGGCGGCTGTCACATCCGCCTTGTCCGAGTAGCGCCAGATGGCGACCTGCGTTCCGGCGGCTGCGGTCTTCTCGGTCAGCGGGCCGGACTTGGCCGCCTCCGCCAGCGCCGCCAGGTCGTCCACCTTCGGGTAGGAGTTCTGGAGGATCCAGCGGATCTTGCCCGCTTCGGGGTTCTTGTTGAGGACGCTCTGGTCCCAGGGGGTCTCCTGGTACTTGGTGCCGTCCTCGGTCGGGTTGTGGAGATCGATGCAGTACGTCTTGAACGTGCCGCCGCCGGTCAGCTCGAAGAGCCCGGCGGCCATCCGGAACGGCTCCTTGTCGCCCGGGGTGTGCAGCAGCGCGTAGTCGTGGACCTTCAGCCCGGCGAGTGTGGCGACCGCGCCGCCCGTGTGCGACACCCCGTCACTGGCGACGGCGGCCCCGGCGCCGGTGAGCGCGCCGGTCGCGACCAGACCCGTCACCGCGGTGACGGCGGCGATACGGCGAACGGTGGACCGCCCGCGCCCGCTGGAAGCGGACGACGCGGAGAACAGTGCAAACACAGAAATCCCCTCCGGGCGAGGCTTCGCAGACGATGCGCACGATGTGTGTGGGGAGTGGGCCTCGCCGACCTACTCAAGTGCCCCGTGAGTACGGAGGGATCCTATGAACGCCCGAGCGGGCCGATGCCCCGTCGTACCGTCATACAACCATTCCGAATCGGAATCGTTATCGCGGATCCCGCCGCCAACTGGCCCTCCTCCATTCCTTATCGATAAATCACCGGTACATCCACACCCCCAACAGCCGTGTGAGATCGGTGAATCCGCAGGTCGGTACGGCGTTGCCAGCTTTCACAACAACCTTGGACAAATACGGGGAGTACACCAGGAAGCAACTCGGCGACCGCCTGACGACCTCCTGGCGACGACCTGGACTCACCGGAGCGGGAGGGGTTGCGACCGGATCGCAACCTCCCCCACCCCCGCCCGGTTCGCCGGATCACCCGGACGGATCGCCCCCGGCACCCACAGCGCCCCCACCAGCCTCCGGCGCTCCCCCGGTGCCACCCGCGGCACCACCGGCGGGCCGGGCGACCCGCCGGAAGGCGGACGTACCCCGGTTGAGGTCGTGCCCCACGGCGAGCGCGTCGACGTCCACGAAGGTCCGCCGGCCACCGTCCCCGCCGGGTCCGCCATGGCCTTCGCGCTCCCGTTGCTCCCCCGCCGGGCCGATCGGATCGACTTCCCGTACCCGCAGCCGCCCGTGGACCAGGACCGGATCGCCGACCGAGAGCGACCCCGACAGATTGGCGGCGAGCCCCCGCCAGGCGAAGACCGTGTAGAAGCTGGTGGGCCCGTCGGACCAGCCCGAGTTCTGCCGGTCCCAGCGCCTGGGCGTCACCGCCATCCGGAACCGCGCCACCGGCCCGGCGGTCGTCTCCCGGTACTCCACCGCCGTGGCGGCGTTGCCCACCAGCGTCACCGTCGTCTCGTACATCGCGCGACCACTCCCCCCGGCGGACCTCCACGGCCCGCCGCTCGACCGGACGACCGCCCTTCCGCGGCTCCGCGTCCGATCCTGGACCCGGCCCCGGACCGCCGCCTGGCCCTGTGGACTACCGGCCGGTTGTGGAGAACCCCGTCACCCCCGGGGCACCCCCCGAGCCCCGTCCGCCCCGGCCGCCCAGCGCGCCCCGGGTACCGCCCAGCGCCGTCCGGTCGCCGCCCGCGACGGTCGCGTACCGCTCCCGTACCTCTCGATAGCGCAGCAACTCACCCGCCACCGGATCGAGCACCATCGCCCGGCCGCACCCGGCCGCCGCCTCGCGCAGCCTGCGCCGGGCATCCTGCCCGTACCGCCGCGCGGGGCCGCGTACCGCCGCCGTACAGGCCCACTCCACCAGCGGTCCGCCGACGATCCCGGCCAGCATCAGCCCCGCCGGATAGACCAGGCCCGGCGGGAAGACCCCGACGATCTGCCCCACCAGCCACAGCCCGCCGTAGATCTGAAGCAGGGTCATCGACGCCTGGGCCAGTACGGCGGCGGGCCACCAGGCGGGCCGCAGCGGCCGTCTCCCGGTCTCCTCCGCCGCCTTCGCCGCCAGCTCGTCGAGGGCTTCCGGCAGCCCCTCGGAGCCCCGGACCGCGGCCTCGCGCACCGCCTGCGACCAGGGCGCGGGCAGCCCCGCCGCCGCCTCGTCGGCGACCGTGCGGACCGCCTGTTCCACCCGCTGGCGAGCGGTCGGCTCGTCCTCGGCCGGCGGTACGTCGGGCACCGGGACGGCCCCGGGCGTGCGCCGGCGCTCGTACCAGCGCCAGAGCCTCAGCCAGGGGGTGCCGCAGGCGCGGCCCGCGTGCCGCCGCCACTCCCGTTCGGCGGCCTCACCCGCCGCGTCGGCGCCGACGGCCTCGGCGAGCCGGTCGGTGAACTCCTCCCGCGCCCGTTCGTCCAGACCGGTCCGGCCGGTGGCGACATAGCCGCCGCGCAGCCCGTGCGCGGCGGCGTCGACATCGGCGGAGAGCCTGCGGGCGGCGGCCGTACGTTCCTGGACGAAGGCGCCCAGCACCTCCCGCAGCTCCCCGATCCCCTCACCGGTGAGGGCGGAGACGGGGAGCACGGTGGCGCCGCTGTCGCCGTGTTCGCCCAGCGCCATGCCGTCCTCGTCCAGCAGCCGCCGCAGATCGTCGAGTACCTGGTCGGCGGCGTCGCCGGGCAGCCGGTCGATCTGGTTGAGCACCACGAAGGTGACCTCGGCATGGCCCGCGAGGGGCCGCAGATAGCGCTCGTGGAGTGCGGCGTCCGCGTATTTCTCCGGGTCGACGACCCAGATCACGGCGTCGACCAGGGCGAGTACCCGGTCGACCTGGTCGCGGTGTCTGCGGAGCGCCGAGTCGTGGTCGGGCAGGTCGATCAGGACCAGTCCCGACAGTTCCTCGGCGCCGCCCGCCAGGGGCCGCCGCCGCAGCCTGGGCGGGATGGCGAGCCGGTCGAGGAGCCCGGCGGCGCCCTCCGACCAGACGCAGGCGACCGGCGCCGATGTGGTGGGCCTGCGCAGACCGGTCTCCGACAGCGGTACCTGCGCGAGGGTGTTGAAGAGGGTGGACTTGCCGCTTCCGGTGGCTCCGGCGACGGCGACGACGGTATGCCGCCCGGAGAGCCGCTGCCGGGCGGCGGCCTCGTCCAGGACGCGTCCGGGCTCGGCGAGCGCGGCGTCGTCGAGGCGGGCGCGGGAGAGGCCGACGAGTTCCCGCAGGGCGTCGAGCCGGAACCGCAGACCGCCGCCGATCACCCCGGTTTCGGCCGGATCCTCCTCGGGCTCCGGCACGGCCTCTCCGGGGACGGGGACCGGGGCGGCCCTGCGGGCGATCAGTCCGTCGTCCCAGCGCCGTTCGTCGTGTTCCGCTTCCACACCAGTCACTTCACCTTCTGCAGTACGGACAGGGCGGCGATCAGCTCGGCCTGGGGTTCCGGTGAGACGTCGAGGGAGTCGAGGGGGGCGAGCCTGCGGTCCCGCTCCCCGTCGAAGACGGAACCGACGGCCGCGGTCAGCAGTTCGCCGCCGCGGTCGCGGAGCCGGAGCGCGGCCCGGGCCCCGATCCGCTGGGCGAGCCGTTCCCCGGCCGGCCGGGCCCGCCGCCCGCCGAGGAGGGCGGCGGCGACGAGGGCGGCCACGGTCTCGGGATCGGGCGCGGGGGTACGGTCCAGCTCCCGCACCTCCTCGTCGGCCAGCTCCTCCAGCTCCCGCCGCCAGCGCCGGACCGCGATCCCCAGCCGCTCGCCCGCCTCGGGGTCGGGCCGTACGGCGGCCACCCCGGCCGCCGCCGGATCGCGGCGCCAGGCGTCCCGTACCCGCTCGTCGGCGGCGGCCACGGCGCACTGCACCAGGGCGCGGAGCCCGTCGGTGAGCGCGTCCAGCAGCTCACCGGCGGTGCTGTCGCGGGGAAAACCCCGCCAACGGGTCCTGGCGTCCCCGGAGAGCACGGCCCCGGCGGCAAGCCGCTGGTCGAGCCGGGCGCGCTCCGACTCGTAGGCGTCCTCCACCACCCCGGTGAGCCGTACGGTGGCGGCGTACTGCCCGGCGACGGCGGCGGCCAGCTCCGGCATCCGGGCGTTGAGGGAGTCGATCACCCCGGTCGCGGTCCGCCCCAGCGCCTGCTGCCGGGCGGCCGGGTCCCGCACCCGGTGGGCGAGCCAGTCGTGCAGGGGCGCGACGGCGCTGTTGGGCAGCAGCCCGCTGCCGCCGCCCGCGGACTCGGGCAGCTCGGGAATGGTGAACCGGGGTACATCCCCGAGCCCGGCCTTGGTGAGCAGCGCCGCGTACTGCCGGGACACCTCGGCGAGCACCTGGTGCGGCACCCGGTCGAGCACGGTGACCAGGGACGCGTCGTACTCCTTGGCGGTACGCAGCAGATGCCAGGGCACCGCGTCGGCGTACCGCGAGGCGGTCGTCACCATCACCCAGACGTCGGCCGCGCAGATCAGCTCGGCGGCGAGCACCCGGTTCTCCACCACGAGCGAGTCGATATCGGGCGCGTCGAGCAGCGCCAGCCCCCTGGGCAGCGCCCCCGACCGCTCCACCCGCAACTCGTTCCGGGCAACGCCCTCCCCGTCGCCGTCCTCCCGCTCGGGCGCCCAGACCCGGGTGAGCCGGGGCAGCACCCGCCCCCCGCTGAACCAGTGGTGGTCGTCGGGATGGCAGACCAGCACCGGAGTCCTGGTGGTCGGCCGCAACACCCCCGCCTCGGTGACCCGCCGCCCCACGAGCGAATTCACCAGCGTCGACTTCCCGGCCCCGGTCGACCCCCCGACCACCGCGAGCAGCGGCGCCCCCGGATCCTTGAGCCGCGGTACGAGATAGTCGTCGAGCTGCGCCAGCAGCTCCCCCCGCGCCTGCCGGGCCCGCGGCGCCCCCGCCAACGGCAGCGGCAGACGCACGGCGGCGACTCGTTCGCGCAGGGCGGTCAGAGCGTCGATCAGCTGGGGCCGGGCATCCAAGGTCACCACATGTGAAGAATGCCCAATTTTTCAGCCATTTTGAAGCGTATGGCCATGTCTGCGCGCCGGTCGGACACAAGGGACAGAGGGGATGAGTGGGGCGCAGGCATAACGAGTGCACAACACCCGCGACCGTTGAGCGGAAAACCGATGCAGGAATCGCACCTGCCTGCGATTATCGGTTCGCTTCACCGAACCTCCACATCGAGCCACGCAGGCGAAGCAACGGGGTCAAGGCGACGGGAGCCCTATCCTTGTCCCCGACACGGTCACGGACTCACGCACTCCGCTTCCCGCGTCCGTCCCACCACACCCGGCCCCCGTAGCTCAGTGGATAGAGCAGGCGCCTTCTAAGCGCTTGGCCGCAGGTTCGAGTCCTGCCGGGGGCGCTCTTTCTTTGCAGCGCCGTCTTGGTGTTCCGCCCTCCCCCGGGAGGGCGTTTTCGCTGTTCGGAGTATTCGACCGTGCGGCCGGTGATCGTCGTCATGCGACTGGACGGTTGTGACCGCCGCGCCCGATCGGAGTGGCGGTCGCCGACAGCGGAGCGACCCGCCCCCGTTACGACACCCGGTCTCGCGCGGTCGGCAGGGCCCGGCACACTCACCCGTCGGCGGGCAGTTCCCGGGCCGCGTAGTACGCGCGCAGGGCAGCTTCCGACCCGGAGCCGAGGGCTGTCATGATCCGCTGGTAGCGGGCCGAACGCAGATCCCCCGCCACAATGACGCGCGGATGCTGGGCGGCCGGTGGGCAGTAGCCGTCCGGACCTCGGACCAGGTCGCCCGGCGGGGCCGTCGGGGTGTTACCGAGGGAGAGATACGCGGCATCCGCCACCAGATCGTGCCTGTCACCGCTGCTGTCCGTCACCTCCGCCGCAACCGTTCCTCCCGCACCACGACGCAGTGTCAACTGCCGTACGGGCACCGGCACGACACGCGGGTCGCCCCGTACCTCCTCGACCTTGTACGCGTCCGGCTCCGGGTAGGCCACCAGCAGCCGGACGTCCAGATTCGGGTGGGCGCGGAGGAAAGTGCCGATCGGGCGGTCGCCGCCGAGGACGAGGAGCGTACGGCCTTCGGCGACGTCCGCCTCCGCCTCCCACAGCGGGGGCAGGACGAGACCGGTGGGTGCCGTGACCCACGGGACGTCACCGGGCTGCAGCGGTCCGACGCCCGTGGCGACGACCGCGTACGGCGCCATCAGACGCGTACCGTCGTCCAACGCGACCGCCACCCGGTCGTCATCGGCGCGGAGTTCGACCACCCGGCGGCCGAGTTCGAGACGGCACAGCTCCGTGGCTCTCAGCTCCGCGGTCATCGCGTCCGCCAGCTCCCCACCGCTGCTGTAACCGCCCAGGGCATTGTTCAGCGCCGGAATCCGATACAGGTTCCGGCACAACCGGTCCGGCTCAATCACCACCGAACGCATACCGACACTCGCCGCCATCCGGGCCGCCGCACAACCGGCAGGCCCTCCGCCGATGACGATCAGATCGGTGTCGAAGCTGACAGACGAACCCGCATGCGACGGCGTATCGACCATGCGCCTATTCCAGCACCAGGGTCTCCGCATACGCAGTGATCTGCCGCACCACGGCGTCCATCGGCACGAGTTGGCCGGGTCCGATCAACCGGCGGCCTACGACGAGACCGGCGTCGTGGACATCCGGGCCCGCGTCACTCGCGCACGCGTCGGTCACGATCCACGGCGCGTAACCGTGCTCGAAGGCGTCCGCGGCGGACTTCAGCACGCAGCTCTCAGTGGCGATCCCGCAGAAGACGAGATCGGTCCAACCCGCCCGGCGGATCAGTTCGGTGGCTTCGGGCGTGAAGAGCGTGTACCCGGTCTTGTCAATCACGGCATGGGCCCTGGCCGCGGGCTCGGCGAGTTCCGGCACGAGATCGGTCTCCGGCGAGTCGCGAAGGCGACGCCACTGGAAGAACCGCTCGTAGGGGCTGTCCGGATAGTTGAAGTAACGGGTGAAGAGCACCGGACGGCCGACAGCGGACCACCGCGCGACCAGATCCGAGACAGCGGGCACTGCCTGGCGGCTGTGGTGGTTCACGAAGCCGTTCTGCATATCGATGACGACCAGCGCGGCATTTCCGATGTCCATACGCTCTCTCCCACCCGTGTCCTCAGCCGGCGCTCTCGCGTAGCGCGTCCTGCGCGGCACGCAGCCGTTCGGCCGGTCCGCTGGTCTTCATTCACGCCGCCAAGACGGCGAAAGCCTCACCCGTCTCCAGGAGGCCCTACGGCCTTGCTGCTTCTGCGGCGTCTTCGTGGGCATTCGCGGAACGCTGCTGCCTTGAGCTCGATCACCACCGAGCACCTATCGAGACCCCGGCTCTCCGAGTCGCCGTACCACCGGCCGACCCCTCAAAGCTCCTACAGCACCCGGCGCTCCGTAGCCGTCGAGAGGGCCGGCTCGCCGTACTCCGTGAAGAGTCGGCCGACCAGTTCGCCGCGGCTGGAGACGTCGAGTTTCTCGAAGATCGATTTGATGTGGTCGCGGACCGTGTGGGGGGACAGGTGGAGTTCGGCGGCGATGGCGTTGGTGGGGAGGCCGCGGGCCACGCACTGGGTGACCTGGAGTTCCCGGTCCGACAGTTCGTAGGCGAGGACGACGAGCGGGGTGATCTCGGAGGCCGGGGCCCGTTCGATGACGACCGCGGAGAAGCCGAGTTCGCCGTCGGCGCCGCGCAGGCAGGAGCCGTGGCAGACCAGCCAGCGGCCGGTCCGGGCGCGCATTCTGATGCGGGCGGTGTCGCCGCCGTGCCGTTCGGCGATCGCCCTGGCGCGCATCGCGGTGCCGTGGACCCAGAGGGGGACCCGGACGCCGAGGGCGGTGACCGATGTCGGGCCGTCGGGGAGTTCTTCCAGGTAGCGGCGGGCTTCGTCATTGGCGGAGAGCAGGGCGCCGCCCGCGTCGAAGAGGAGGAGTCCGGTGCCGGTCGGGCCGTCTTCGGCGGGGGCGGGGCGGGTTTTGGCGTAGGACCTGAGTCGGCGGGCGATCGGTGTGCCGAGGTCCTGGAGGAATCTCCGTTCGGAGGCGGTGAAGGCGGGGCGGCCCTTCGCCCGGAACAGGCTGACGTAACCGTGCGGGCGGCCGTCCACGCGCAGGACGGCCCGGAGTTCGTCGTGGAGTCCGCGCGGTACCAGGAAGTCCCGGTAGAGGCCGCTTCGGGCGGGTCGGCCTCCGGTGCTGTCCCAGAGGCTCGCGACCGGTACCGGTGCCCGGGCGAGGTCGCGGAACAGGTTGATCCGCTCCGTGAACAGTTCGTACCGCCAGTAGGCGGTACAGCTGTGGTCCTCGGTGTTCTCGGCGAGAACCGGGGAGGTGATCATCCCGGTCTCGGGATCGGTGGCGCGCCAGACGCCGACGTCGTAGGGGACGGCTCGGCGCAGTTGTGCGGCGAGGGTGCTGAACATCTCGTACGGGCCGTCGGCCCTGACCGCGCGGGCGATGAGTTCTTCGCGGCCGGTCACAGGGGGCATGCTGCGGCTCTCCGTTCCGGGCGTCCGCGGGTGGGGGAACGTACTGCGGCCGATTTCACCGTAGACGACGCGCCGGGGTGGTCCGGGGCGCCGCCGGTGCCGGGTCATGATTCACGCCCGGGCCCGGCGGGCGGGAGCAGGAGGGCGGTGACGCCCGCGAGCAGCGGCAGCAGGGCGACGGCGGCGAGCGCGCCGGTCGGCCCCAGATGTTCGGAGAGGGTCCCGGTGGTGGCGGAGCCGATGCCGCCGCCGACGAAGAAGAGCAGGTTGAGGATGCCCATGGCGGCGCCGCGCCGGGCGGGTTCGAGCCGGTCGGCGAGTACGGCGGTGGTGAGTACCTGGGTGGCCGCGAAGGTGGCCATGCCCATGGACGTACCGATCAGCATGACGACGACGCCGCCTTCGACGAGGCCCACGATCCCGAGGCAGCCGGCCGAGGTGACGGCGGTTCCGGCGAGCAGGCGGCCACCACCCCTGCCGGTGCTGAGCCGGCCGGCGATCCGGGCGGCCACCGCGCCGACCACCGCGCCCGGCAGCAGCCAGGCGCCGACGGCGAGGACGCTCCAGCCGTATGTCACGGTGAGGATCTGCGGGATCGCGTACATCGCGGCGAACAGTCCGGCGTAGCCGCCCAGTCCGATCAGGGCCGCGGTCAGGAAGGTGCGGTCGGTGGCCAGGGGGCGCGGGAAGAATCCGTCGGGGCGTCGGCCGATATGGGCCGCCAGGCCGGCCGCCGACAGGGCCAGCAGCGCCGACAGGACGATGACGGGCCCGGTCGTGAGGTCGAGCGAGGGTGCCTGGATGAGCAGCAGCAGGGTGGCGGCGGCGGTGCCGAGCAGTAGCCCGCCGCGCGGATCGACGGGGGTGCCGAACCCCGGCCGGGCCGCGGCGAGCCTCAGGCAGAAGGGCACGGCCAGCAGGGACAGGGCCGGTAGTACGAGGGTGATCCGCCAGTGCGCCCACTCGGTCGCCAGCCCTCCCATGAGGGTGGCGGTGGAGGAGAAGAGGGCCATGGAAGCCCCGAATATCCCGAGGATCCTCGCCCGTCGCGCGACGGGCGCGGCCGAGACGAGGGTGAGTGCGGCGGAGGTGACGGCTCCGGAACCCGCCGCCTGAACGAAGCGGCCCGCGACGAGGGTGCCGAGGTCGGGGGCGGTCAGACAGATGACGGCACCGACCGCGAGGAGTATCGATCCGGCCAGGAGAGTGTCGCGTACGCCCCGTTTCGCCGAGAGCCGCCCGAAGAACGCGGTACCGATACCGAGCGCCAGGGCGTGGGCCGTCAGCACCCAGCCCGCGACGGCCGGACGGACTTCCATGGCGGCCGCGACATCGGGCAGCGCGACCCCCGCGGCCGTCACTCCGAAGATCACGGGCCCGAAGAGAGCACCGAGCCGGAGCCCGGTCGCGCCCGCGGAGGGGGTGTTCCGTGGTGGGGCCTGAACGGTGGTGATGGTCGTCATCGGGCTCTCCTTCCGGAGGCCGGTACGCACCGGGCCGTTGTGGAACCGTGGGTGCGGCGGCCCTCCGCGGCTGATCCGGTCGGGCGCTGATCACGGTTCCAGCCGGGGCACCGGACGCCCATCCCCCTTTTGAGGGGAGCCGGACGTCCGGCGGGCCGGGGGCGGTTCCGCCGTCCGGCGACCCGCCGCGATACCGGCCCCGCCGACGGCATGCGGGGCCACCACGGCTTCACCACCGGCACCGGTACGCGGGTCTCCCCACGGCAGGGCCGCCGGGCGGTACCCCCGTGCGCCCAGGGCGCCGCCGTCTCCCGGTTCAGCGCACCAGTACCAACCCGCAGCCGTACGCCCGGCCGTGCCCGAGACCCCTCGTCAGCACGCCCACGAAAGTCGCGGGGTCCGTGATGGTCAGTTTGCCGCGGATCTCCGCCCGTGAGAGGCGAAGACCCTGTGGTGCGGAAGTCGTCGATCGTCGGGTAGGCGCCTGGGGCGAGGAGGGCGCGGGAGATCCGGACGCGGACGGTGGCACGTACACCGTGGTCGGGGATGGTGTCGCGAGGTACCTGTTCGAGAACTCCGGTACAGGTCCGGGTGCGGACGGACATCGAGCCCGTTCATCGCGCCCGTACCTCCGGTATCAGGCGTACCGGGCAGCGCCACTCCCGGGTACAGAACCGCGGCACGGGCCCGGCGACCGCACGGGCCCGGCGGACCGCGCGGGGCCGTGCCGCAGCGCCGGTTACCGAGGCGTCAGGCGGTGTCGAGCAGCAGATCGAAGGCCGCGGGCAGCCGCCGCCATGCATCGCGTCCCGAGGCGTACTCGGCGTCCGTCAGCAGACAGGAGTCGAGGAGGCGTTCCAGCCCGTCCCGGTCGAGGCCGGGCGAGGTGAAGACCAGATGCTGGCAGCGGTCACCGTGGTCGGGGTGCCAGTCGAGTGCGGCGGCCGCGCGGCGTACCGGCGGGACCGTCTCCCAGGCCGCGTCGGGCAGGGACGCCAGCCAGGGGCCGGTGGCCTCGACGCAGAGCGCGCCGCCCGCCGCGTCCCAGGCGAGGAGGGTGTCGGGCCGGTCGGCGAGCCAGAAGCGGCCCCGGCTGCGGGCCGCGGCACAGCACAGGTCCTCCAGCGCATCGTAGAGGCGTTCCGGGTGGAAGGGCCGGTGCCGGTGCCAGACGTAGGTGGCGACACCGGCCTCGTCGGCGTTCTGGGGCAGCAGCGCGCACGCGGGGTGCTGGGCCGCGGCGGTGGCCTCGGCGTCGAAGCCCGCGAGGGCGGCGGCCGCGAGTTCCGGTGTGCCGACGGCCACCCGCCGGGCGGTGGGGTGCAGTTGGGCAAGGAGCGCGCGATCCTCGTCGTCGGCCCCGCCTCCGTCGACCACGGCGAGGACGGGGGCGTACTCCAGTTGGCGGGCCCAGGTGTCGCCGACGGTCCGCTGGTCCGTGGGGGCGGAGGCGAGACCGCATTCGGCGAGGTCGTCGCCGTTGCCGAGGTACGGGAGGACCAGCGCCGGGTCCACCGCGGTGAGTACGCCCGTGACCCGGAGCCGGTCGCCGCCGTACGCCGCGACGGACTCGGCCACGGCCCTGGGTTCGATCGAGTCCCACAACTCCACGACGGCGAGCCGGGTCGTGCCGTCGGCCGCGAGCCGCTCCAGTTCGGGGCCGAGATCGGCCCCGAGCGCACAGCAGACGCAGTCGTCGACCAGCGGGATCTCCGCGGCGGCGAGCGGGCCGGAACCGTCGCGGAGGGTACGGAGCACGGTACGGCCGGACGCCCCGGCCGGCTCGTGGTGCAGGGCGACGCTGCCGGGGAGGCTCCGCAGCAGCTCGTCGACCACCCGCTTACGGGCCCGGGCGTGGAGCCCGGCGACGATCGCGACGGGGAGGCGGTGTCCTTGTTCCATCAGCGGGCTCCGTAGCGGCGCTCGAACCGTTCGACCCGTCCGGCGGTGTCCACCACCCGGGCGTTGCCCGTGTAGAAGGGGTGACTCGCCGAGGAGATCTCCACGTCGACCACCGGGTAGGTCGCGCCGTCCTCCCAGACCACGGTCTTGTCGCTGGTCATGGTGGAGCGGGTGAGAAAGGCGAATCCGGAGGCGGAGTCGCGGAAGACGACGGGACCGTAGGCGGGGTGGATTCCGGGCTTCATGGGTGGGGTCCTTCTGCGGTGGGCGGGACGGGTGGGGCCGGGCTCGGGGCGGTGGATTCCTCGGCGCGGCCAGGGCCGGGCACAGGGCCGAGGTCGGAGTCAGGGGCCGGGGTCGGGGTCGGGGTCGGGGCGCCGGAGGGTTATCGCTCCTCGCGGAAGAGGACATGCCGACGGGCGACCGGGTCGTACTTGCGCAGCACCAGCCGGTCGGGGTGGTTGCGGCGGTTCTTGCGCGTCACATAGGTGAAGCCGGTGCCCTCGGTGGAGCGGAGCTTGATCACCGGGCGGAGTTCATTGCGTGCCATGAGGCTAGTATATGACAACGGTTTTCATTCTCAATAAGGCTCGACAAGAGCGGAAGGGGACATCTCCCCCTATGGCCACGTACTGCCAGCTCACGGGCGCCAAGCCCGGCTTCGGCAACTCCATCTCCCACTCGCATCGGCGGACCTCGCGCAGGTTCGACCCGAACCTCCAGCGCAAGCGGTACTGGCTGCCCGGCGAGGGGCGCCATGTCCGGCTGACCCTGAGCGTCCGGGCGATCAGGACCGTGGACGCGATCGGCGTGACCGCCGCGGTCGCCCGGATCCGCGCCCGGGGGGAGAAGGTCTGATGGCGAAGAAGAGCAAGATCGCGCGGAACGATCGACGCAAGGAGGTCGTCGCGCGGTACGCGGTACGCCGCGCCGAGCTGAAGGAGATCATCCGCCGCCCGGGTTCCACCCCGGCGGAGCGCGCCGCCGCCGAGGCCGAGCTGCGCCGTCAGCCGCGGGACGCGAGCGCCACCCGGGTCCGCAACCGCGACAGTGTGGACGGCCGCCCGCGCGGTCATCTGCGCGCGTTCGGACTCTCGCGGGTACGGATGCGGGAGCAGGCGCATGCGGGCTTCCTGCCGGGGGTCACCAAGTCGTCCTGGTGAGGCAGGGGTCGGACAGGCTCGGGACCGTGCCGCCCCGGAGACCGGACCACGGCCGGGCACCTTCCGGTACCCGGCCGCGAGTGCGCGCCGCTCGGCCCCGCCCCACCCGGCCCGGCTCCGATCGGGACGGCTCGGGACGTCCCGATCGGGGCGGGGACAGGGGGCGGGGCGGGGCCGAGGCGTGGTCAGATCAGGTTGTGGCCGGGCGCGGTGGTGCCGCCCGCCCAGTCGAGCCGGGGCGCGGAACCGGCGGGCACGATCGCCGTGGCCGCCGTCCAACTGTTGCCGGAGAGGTCGTTGCCCACCACAGCCGCGCCGGTCGAGTCCGCGGTGAGGGTGATGCCGTTCTGGGTCGCCCCGGCGGCCTTCACCCGGTTTCCGGTGACCGTGCAGTCCTTGGATCCGGCCGCGATACGGATACCCGCGACCGCCGCACCGCGAATGTTGTTCCCCGAGATCACGACATCCGCGGCGGCGGCCCGACCAGCTCCGACGTAAACCCCGTGATTCGTGGTCGTCGTACGGATGGTGTTACCGGACACGGTCGCCCCTACCGATCCTCCGATATTGATTCCGTTCGACTGCGTACGGGAGGTGGTGTTTCCGGTGACGGAAGCGCCTTCGGAGTTCACCGCGTAGATCCCCGTACTGTCCGTCCCCTCCACTTGGTTGCCGGAGATGATCGACGCCGGGCAGTCCTCCGCATGGATACCGTTGCCCTTGATGTTACGGACGACATTGTCCGCGATGACGACCGCGGGAATCCGGTTGAGGACGTTCCCGGCGACCCGGATACCGGACGTGCCGGGTTTGGGGCCGGCATTGGTGACGACATTCCCCTTGATGACGACGGAGTGGACGTCGACCACCTGGGGATCGGTCACCTCCATCAGGATGCCCGCCTTGCCGGTCCCACTGATGACGTTGTCGGCGATGACGGAGTTACGCCAGTTGAAGCCCTGGATACCCTCCTCGATCGCCCCCTCGATCCGGCAGCCGATGACCTGGATGTTGTCGTAGGTGCGACCGGTCTCGGCGGTGTGGCCGCCGATGGCACGACCGGCGGCCTCCAGCCGGTCGGATCGGCCGAACCAGCAGCCCTGGATCAGGATGTTCCGGCAGGTCGTCCAGTCGTACGGGGGGAGGGACGTGCTGCCGTCCCGGGCGATGTCCAGCTGGACGGCCTCGGAGAAGCTGCGGGTCGACGGGGTCGTGTCCTTGAAGCCCTCGAACCGCGAGTTGAGGATCCGGCCGCTGTCGATGGCGTTGAACTCCACACCGTGCGCCCCCGAGATATTGCGGATCACGGCGTCCCGGATGGTGATGTCCCGGGCATGGATGAACGCCATGACATTGGTGACCCCGGTGACGGTGCCCTGACCCTGGTCGGCCGCGTTGCCGTCCCAGACGCCGCCTTCGACGACGATCCCGGAGTTCCCCGAGTAGAGGGGATAGGAATCGTTCGGAAGGAAGTTGCGCAGGATTCCCTTGTTGGTCGATACGGAGCGGATGGTGGCCCCGTAGGCGGATATCCGGGTATTACTGAAGACCACCAGGAAGTCGTTCACGGCATAGGTGCCGAGAGGTATCACGACCGTTCCGCCACCGGCCGTCCGCGCCGCGTTCAGAGCGGCCTGTATCGCGGCGGTGTCATTGGCCGTACCGTCACCGACGGCGCCGTAGTCGCGAACGTTGAAGACTCCATGCCCAACCGGATTCAACACAACACGTTCCTTTCTGTCGGGCGGCCGGGAATACATGTTGTCGGCACCCCGCCGCCGGGTGATTCAGGGACAGCAGAAGCGTAGGACGGGCCCCCGGCTATCACCCGGTAATTCCGACGCGCTCGGATCCGGGGATATTTCTTTTCACCGGCGGCCCGGGGACGGGCGCGGTAGAGGGGCCGCGGGTGCGTGGCGTACGGACGCCGGAGGCGAGTGGCGGCCGTACGGCTGCGCCGCGCAGGCCCGACAGAACTCACATAATCAGGCAATAGCCCCTTCTGGTTGAAGGAGCGTCATATCCCGGCTCATCCTTGACCGATGAGCCTGAGAACCCCGGAATCCGCCGTGTCCAGCCTCCGCGACTACGCCTTCGACTGGGCTCTCGTCGATGTGGAGACATCCGGGCTGGTCGCCCGGCGCGACCGGGTGCTCTCGGTCGCGGTCCTGACCCTCGGGCCGGACGGGGAACCGGTCGAGGAGTTCTCGACCCTGCTGGATCCCGGCTGCGACCCAGGGCCGGTCCATATCCACGGTCTGACCGCCGAGCGGCTGCGCGGGGCGCCCACCTTCGACCAGGTGGCGGGGAGGATCGGGGCGCTGCTCCAGGACCGGGTCCTGGTCGCCCACAACGCGCAGTTCGACTACGACTTCCTCGCCCACGAGTTCGCCCGGGCCAGGCTCTTCCTGCCCGTGTCGCGGCGGCTGTGCACCCTGGCGCTCAACCGGCAGGTGGATCCGCCCACGAACGACATGACACTGGGGACCCTCGCCGCCCACTACGGCGTACGGCAGACCCGGGCGCACGACGCCCTGGACGACACCCGGGTCCTGGCCGGGATCTTCCGGGCCACGCTGCGGGAGGCGGCCGGGCTGGATCTGCCGCTGCCCCTGGTGCCCTGTCCGCCCCGGCAGGACCCGCAGTTCGCCCCCAACCCGCCGAAGACCCCGTGCGCGTACCGCAATCCGGGGCGTTGGTGGACCGCCGGGCCCCTCGTCCAGGGTATGAAGATCGCCATCACCGGCGAGACGGAGACCTCACGCGCCGAGCTGGTCGCCCGGTCGGTCGCGGCCGGACTGAACATGATGGCGTCGGTCAGCCGCCACACCAGTCTGCTGGTCACCAACGCGTCGGCGGCGAACTCCACGAAGGCCCGGCGGGCCGCCGCCGAGGGTGTGCCCGTCGTCGACGAGCACACGTATCTGAGGCTGCTGCGGGACGTCCGCGCGGGAACCCCGCACCGTACGGGGGCCCCGGGCGCGGTGACGGCACCGGTTCCGGCACCGGAGGGGACGGCCGCGAACGGCCCGGCGGCTCCGGCTCCGGCTCCGGCCGACCGCACCCGACCGGAACCGGAATGGGAATCGCCCGTCGCGCCGCCGGAAGCCGCCGTCCCGGCACCGCGCCCGCCGGAGGTACCGGCGACCGAGTCCGGAACCGGCACGGGAACCGAGCCCGGAGCCGGGGCGGGGGACAAGGCCGGTGCAGGGTCCGGTTCCGCCGGGGTCCGGCCGCTCGCCGGGCGGCGGGTCCTCGTCCTCGGCGGTACTCACCCGGAGGCCGCCGCCGCCCGGACCCGCGTCGTCGAACTGGGGGCGTCGGCCGCCGTGAACCTCTCGCGCAGCGTCACGGACGTCCTGCTGCTGAGCGGAGGTGAGCGGGACCGCCGCATCCGGCGCATCACCGAACTGGAGCTGCCCGTTCACCACGCGCCCTGGCTCGACGCGCCGACGGCCGCCGCGCCGACGGAAGGCGGCGAGAGTCGGACCGGGACGCGCGCGTCGTCCGTACTACCTCGCGGCGGGGTCGTCGATCTGCCCGTACCGCCCCTCGGCTCACCCGCCCCGACCTGGCACATCACCGCCGCTTGGGCGCCCCAGGACCACTGTGAGATCGATGTCGTCGCGTTCGTGCTGGACGAGGACGAACAGGTCTCCTTCGACGAGGACTTCGTCTTCTACGGCGCTCCGGAGAATCCGGCGGGCACGGTACGCCTCCTCTCCGACGGCCCGGCGGAGCAGACCGTCGCCGTCGACCTGGCCGCGTTCCCGCCCGGCTGTCGGCGGATCGCCGTGGCGGCGGCGATCGACGGGACACCGACGTTCGGGGACGTCGGCGCGGTGCAGGTCGCGGTCTCCCCCGGGCTCGGGGCCGCTCCCCTGGCCCGGGCCACCCTGGACGCCGCCACCACGGAGCGCACTCTGCTGCTGGCCGAGTTGTACCGCCGGGGCGCGCTGTGGCGGTTCCGCGCGGTCGGGCAGGGCTACGACCACGGACTGGACGCGCTCGCCCGTGGCTACGGAGTCGATATCGCCGACGACTGAGCGGATGTCCGGGCACGACGGGTGGCGGAGCGACAGGGCGACAGATGCCGTACGCCGCGGCCGCCATGCAGTTGCTGGGGCGGCGGGCCTGGTGGCTTCCGGCCCCGCTGGCCCGGCTGTTGCCGAAGGTGACGCCGGAGCGCCCCGGCCCGGGGTGACGGACGTTGTCGTCCGCCCCGCCGGGGCGCCGGTTCGCCGGTCAGGGCTTGAGGACGAGCTTCCCCGGGGCGTGGCCGTGCTCACTCGCCTCCTGGGCACGGCCCGCGTCGGCCAGCGGGAACACCTCGGCGACCGGGATCCGCAACCGGCCCTCGGCGGCGAGCCGGGCGTGCTCGCCGAGTTGGCCGATGTCGCGTACGGCCTTGGAGGAGTAGACGACCCCGTAGTCGGCGGCGGCCGGGTCGGCGATGGTGACGATCCGGTCGGTCCCGCCGCGCAGTTCGACGGAGTCGGGCAGGGCGCCCTTGCCGACCGTGTCGAGGACGGCGTCGATCCCGTCGGGGGCCACCTCGCGGACCCGGGCGACCAGACCGTTGCCGTAGGCGACGGGGGTGACTCCCAGGGCGCGGAGGGCGGAGTGGCGGGCGGGGGACGCGGTGCCGACGACCCGGGCGCCCCGGGCCAGGGCGAGCTGGACGGCGGCCGTACCCACACCGCCCGCGGCACCGTGGATCAGTACGGTCTCCCCGGCGGCGAGGGCCAGCAGATCGAGGGTGCGCTGCGCGGTCTCGGCGACCAGGCTGAGCGCGGCGGCCTCCTCGAAGGAGAGTTCCTCGGGCTTCCGGACGACGGTGGACGCCAGGGCGTATTGGGCGTAGCCGCCGGTGTCGGTGAAGCCGAACGCCTCGTCGCCCACGGCGAGATGGCTTACGCCTTCGCCGACGGCGTCCACGACCCCGGCGGCCTCGGCCCCCGGGACGGCGGGCAGCCTGGTGGTGAAGACGCCCGCCATCGATCCACTGCGAATCTTGTAGTCGATGGGGTTCACGGCCGCCGCGACGACCCTCAGCCTGACCTGCCCGGGGCCCGGGTCGGGCGTGTCGGTGTCGACCAGCCGCAGTACCTCGGGCCCGCCGAACTCCCCGAACCGGATCGCCTTCATCACTGGTGCCCGTCCTCTCCCGCCGTGTCGTCTCCCCCGGCCGGTCGCCGTCGGCGCCGCCCGGGGCCGGTCGTGGTCACCGGCGGCCGTCGCCGTCCGGCACCGTCGGCCGAGCGGCGGCCACCACCGGCGCCCCGGCTGGCCAGGGTAGGGCGTCCCGGATCCGGTCCGCCGGGGTCCACGCCCGGCCGGCGGGTCCGGCACCCCAACGGGGGACGGGAAGCGCCTGGTTCACGCGGGGGTGGCCGTGTTCGTTACGGGCCGGGCGCCGAGCAGCCGGAGCGCCGTGGCATCGAGGGTCTCCCGGGCCTCCTGGAGGGTCATCCGGCCGGAGTGGGCGGCCTCCCCGGCGGCGTGCCCCACCGCGATCAAGGTGGTCACCAGCCACTCCGGGGAGAGGCCGGGGGTGAACTCGCCGGAGCGGATGCCGCGTTCCACCAGCCGGACAAGCCGTTCGGCGACGGGCTCGTGCCGGGCGCGGTCGGCCCGGCCGGAGGCGGGGGTCACGGTCGCGGCGACCGAGTGGAGCAGCGACGCGTAGTTCTCGTACGGCCGCCAGGAGGCGTCGAGGAACCGCAGCAGCGCGTCCGCCGCCGGCCCTTCGTCCAGCGCCGCCGACTCGATCGCGGCCAGCGCCTCCGCCGTGATCCGGTCGACGACGGCGGCGAGCAGGGCCTCGCGGGAGGCGAAGTGGGCGTAGACGGTCTGCCGGGTCAGTCCGGCGGCCCTGGCGACGGCTTCGAGACCGGCGTCGGGGCGGGCCCGCAGCAGCCGGACCGCGGCGTCGAGGATGGCTGCCCGGCTCCGCTCGGCATCGGCCCGGCGCTTCCTGCGCGGTTCACGGCCGCCGGAAGCCGGAGCGGGGTCGTCGGAGTGGGCGGTGGAAGGCACGGCGGGCTGCGTCATCACGACAAACTCTTACACCCTTGTCGGCTTTATTGCTGCTCCCTATCGTACCGAGACACCGGGGACCACAGCCGCACCCCACCCCCCGACTCCCCGCGGAGAGCCCCGTCATGCCGCCCTCGCCCGACCACCGCCACCGTCTGCCGCTCGCAGTCCGCCGGTCGACGCTGCTCCGCACCGGACTTCTCGCCGGAGCGCTCTGCTACGGCGCCGCCGATCTCGTCCCGGCTTTCGGTGCCGTGCCCCTGGAACTGCGGCTGGACTTCCATACCGAGCTGATGCGGATGAACGGCATCACCGTGCAGGGCGCGATGGCGCTCTCCGCCGTCGGCTCCTTCGTCCTCACGCTCCCGGCGTTCGGGCCGGACCGCCTCCGGGAACGGATGCTCGCGGGCACGGCGGGGCTGTTGACCGTCGCCACCTTCCTGATCACCCGGTTCGGAAACGTCCCGATCAACGCCCGGATCAAGGAGTGGGCCGCGACGGTCCCACCGGACGGTCACGCCGAAGTACTGCGCCGCTGGGAGCTGTTCAACCTCGGCCGTGCGGGCACCGCCGTCGCCGCCCTCGCCGTCCTGATCTGCGCCCTGACCCCGAGCAGGAGATCCAGCTCCGAAGGGGTCCCGACGAGGGCGACGCAGTCGTCGGCCACGGTGCCGGCCGTCGCGGGACCGGACCGGGCCGCCCGAACCCCGGATTAGGCTGGCGGGGAGGAACCATACGACCCGGAGGCAACCCGCCGTGACACGCCCACTCGCCCGGCTCGGCGCAGCCGGTCTCGTACTGCTGACGACACTGGCGACGGGTTGTGGTGCCACCGGCGGTCCGACGGGTCCGGCCGAGTCCGGCGGCTCGGGTCCGGCCGCCGCGCCGCCCGGGCCCGTGGCGGTACGGGCCCAGGAGGCCCAGCGGGTCTTCGAGGCGTACGCCGGGGCCAACGCGGCCGCCGACGCGGCTCTCGACGGCTCCGCGATCCGGGCGGTCCAGACGGGTCCGCTGCTCGCCGAGTCGCTGGCGGAGTACACCGTCGCCCGGCGTACGGGGGCCGAGTTGCCGAGGGCGGGCTTCCGCAGGCCGACGTTCCTGATTCCGGACGCCCGGCACGACCGGGGCTATCCGCGGTGGTTCGCGGCGGTCAGCAAGTGGGAGGGCCGGGAGGCGGACCGGACCTCGGCGCTCCACTACTTCGTCCAGCGGGAGCCCAAGGGGCCGTGGCGGGCCGCCGTGGCCTCCTGGGTGGTCACCGCCCCCGAGCCCGCCGCCGCGCCGCCGTCCGCGGCGCGGCCGGGCTTCACCGGCCACGATCCGGCGGCCGGAGCGCCGCAGGACCTGGTCCGGCCGGGTACGCCGGTCCTTCCGCCGCCGGACCGGGCCGCGACCGGCACGATCCGTACCTCGTCCACCCCCGCCGCAGATCGCGCGATCTGCGACACCCTGGCCACGTCGCTGAGCGGACCGGCCGGCGGGCCCAGGTCCGCCGAGGCGGTCGCCGCCGACCGGCGGTTCACCCCGGGCCCGTTCACCTCCGGCCTGCGGTCGTACGTCTCCGGTCTCGCCGACGAACGGCTGATCCGCGGCTACACCTACCGCGCGACGGAGACCGGGGCGCCGGTTTTCCGGCTGCAGTCCGGCGGCTCCCTCGTGACCTGCTCCCTGATCCGGGAACACCGCCTGGCGGGTTCGGGCGACGGCGATACGGTCGTCTTCACCGAGGGCTCCGGCACGGACGCCCTGCTGGGCGGCGGCGGACGGGAGTGGCGGCGGGTCGACGAGCGGAGCAGCGCGACCGCCGTGATCGCGGTGCCCGCCCGCAGAAACGAGCCCGCGACGGTGCTGTCGTGCGACTGCTACGCGCCGCAGACGCTCTCCGCGACCGCCTCTCGCTGACCGCCCGGCCGGATACTCCCGGCGCCCCGGAGGCCGGTGCCGGAGCACCGCTGTCCCGGCACCGCGCCCCCGGGCGGGGTCACGCCAGGGATGCCAGCGTCTGCGGGTCGACGACCTTGGTGTTCTGCGCGGCGGCGATCCTCCAGACGCCGTCGTCCTTGGCGAGGACGTACAGCGGGGTTCCGGGTACGGCGTCGGGGCGCGCCACGACCAGGGCGGCCGGGTCCGCATGGCCGCGGAACACCTCGTCGAGCGGCTCGCCGTCCCGGGTGACCGGGCGCTGCCGGACTTTGACGGCCGCGACGTCGGGGCGGATGAAGAGGATGTGCTCGGCCTCGTAGGAGGCGGTCACCGGGTCGTCCGCCGTGGCGGGCAGCACCTGCCGGGTGAAGTCGCCGATCGCGTCGGCGCCGGTGAGCCGTCTGCCGTGCGCGGTGGTCCAGAAGGCGTCCGGGCGGAACGCGGCCATGAAGGCGTCCGGCAGCGCCTTCTGCTGAGCCTGCTCGACCCCGGCGACCAGGGCGAGGACGGCGTCCACATCGTCCTGCGGTACGGGGACTCCGGCGATCTGGGGTTCCATGGTGTGCTCCTCGGTCGGGCCACGACGGCACGGGGTACGACGCCGTCACGACGATCCGCGCCCGGTTGTCCGGTGCGCCGATGACCATCCTTCGACCTCAACATTGATTGAGGTCAAGCTCTCTCCGGCCGGCCCGGGGAACCGCCGGACGGGCCGTGGAAACCGCGGAGAGCCCCTTCGCCGCACGGGGGAACAGCGGAAGGGGCTCTCCAAGGGCCTGGTGGGGGAAGCGCGTTACCGCTCATAGGCCCTGCGAGTCGTCCACGGTCCCTGGGGATGGTGAGCGCCGTGGACGACGTTCCGGGGTGGCGGGCGGCGCACCCGCACGGGCGCGCCGCCCTGCCGCGATCAGACCGGATCGTCCGGCCCGGTGGGGCCGTCCGGTGCCGGACGGTGTCCGCCGCCGTCCTCCGCGACCGCCGTGGCGTCGGTCGCCGGGGAGGGCTCGGACCGGACGGGCGGCGCGGACCTCGCCGTCGCCACGTCCTGGGGTGCCGTGAGGAACTGGTGGAGCGACTTCAGGAAGAGGAAGAGGGTGTCCTCCCCGGGCCCGTCGGGCGAGGCGCCGTTCCGGGCCACCCCGGTCCGGTGGCCCGTACCGCCACCGGCTCCCGGCTTCGTTCCGGCCGGACCGCACAAGTCGGGCGGCGGGGTCCGGTAGTCGATCCGGCGGGGATCCGGGCGCCGGCGCTCGGGGAGCTTCCCCGCGCCGCGCACCGGACGGCCGTGCTCGGTCCGCCCGTACTCCGGTCTCCCGAGGTCGGGAGGGCCGTCGGACTCGGGTCCCGACTGGTCGAGTCCGCAGGGGACCATGCCGCAGCGGGCGGGGCGGCCGCCGGAGCCCCCGGCGGGCCCGGGGTGACCGTGGTGCCGCTGGTCGTGCGGGTCTTCGGAGTCGCGCAGATGTAACGCGTTGGCGAGGGCGGTCCTCAGGGGTCGTTTCATCGCCGCGTCCCCTCGCCGTAGGCGCGCTCCCATTCCCCCGACCGGCCCCACTGGCCGTTCCCGTTCGGGCCGGGGGCGGGGGCCGACGAGCCGTCCGAGCCGCCGTAGCCGGGCGGTACGGAGATGTAGCCGTCGGGACCGGGCTGCGGCTGATGGGGGTGCGGGGGCTCCCCGTAGGGCTGCCCGCCGCCCGGACCCTGCCCGGCCTGATCCGGCTGATGGGTCTGATGCGTCTGGTGCGCCTGGTGGCCGGGCTGGCTCGACTGGGGCTGGTAGCCCGGGTGACCCGGATGGGGCTGGTGGCCGTGGCCCGCCTGCTGGGTCTGGTGCGGAATGTGCACCTGGGACTGCTGGTGCGGGTAGGGCGGCTGACCGTATCCGCCCGTACGACCGTACGACGGACCGTGCGCGGGGGCACCGTACGGACCGTGCGCGGGGGCGTGTCCGTACGCGGACGGCTGCGGATACGGGTGCTGGGTGTGCTGGTGCTGGCGGCCGGAGTGCGGGCCGTACACGACGGGACCGTGGGCATAGCCCTGGCCCATGGCGTGCTGGAACTCGAAGTTCGGCTGCGCGGGCGGCACATACGGCCGGAAGGTCTCCGGCTCGGAGTCCTGACGGGCCCCCTCAGGCTCCGGTCGCGACCGGCCCGAACCGTCCGCGGCGGGACCGTCGAGCAGTCCGGGCGACGAGCCGGCGGCGACTCCGGCCGGCACCTTCTCCTGTTGCAGGGTGGCGGAGACATCCGTCGTCTCCGGCATTCCCTCGACCGCGGAGTCCTTGGTCCCGGTTCCCGGGAGGAGGAGCTCGATACTCTCGGCACCGGCCTTGAGGCGCTGGTCGACCCATCCCTCCAGCTGGGCCTGGCAGGCCATGTCCAGATGGGAGATGCCCCGGCCGTCGATGACGACCCGTTCCTTGTCGGAGATCGCCTCCAGCGCGTCGATCAGTTTGGGCATCCGCAGGAAGGTGGCGTTGCCCTTGAGTTCGAGCCTGGCGGCATCGCCGTCCGTGGTCGTCCGGATGGTCATATGGGACATCCGCAGCGCGGTCAGGATCACCGCGACGGCCAGTCCGCCGAGCACTCCGTCGAGCAGGTTGGTCGCCACGATGGCACCGGTGGTGACGAACATGACCAGGCCCTCGCCGCGGTCCTTCTTCCACATCTTGACGAAGGACGGCGGGTTGAACAGCTTCCAGCCCGCGTGGAGCAGGACGCCCGCGAGGACGGTGATCGGGATCATTCCGAGCAGTCCGGGCAGCAGCAGACCGAAGCCCAGCAGCCAGACACCGTGCAGAATGCGGGAGATCTTGGTCCTGGCGCCCGCGTTGACATTGGCGGCGCTGCGGACGATGACTGCGGTGAGCGGCATGGCGCCCAGCGCGCCGGAGACGGCGTTACCGACGCCCTGGGCGAACAGCTCCTTGTTGTACTGGGTACGCGGACCGGTGTGCATCCGGTCCACGGCCGCCGCGCTGAACAGGCTCTCGGCGGAGGCGATGACGGTGAAGGTGATCACCATCATCAACACCGCGGGGTCGGTGAGTCCGGTGATGTCGCTGACACCGGGGACGTTCACCGCGTCCAGCATGTTCCCGAAGGCGACCTTCTTGACGTCGAAGGCGGGCAGGGCGGCGAGGATGCTGCCCAGCATCACGGCGACCAGGGGCGCGGGGACCTTGCCGAGCGGCTTCGGCACCTTGTACCAGAGGAAGCAGATGGCCACGGCCATGACACCGAGGGCCAGAGCGCCGCTCTTGGCGCTGCTCTCGATGACATCCTTCGCCAGATTTGGCAGGCCCATGACATTATCAATGGCGGTGCCGTGCTGCTTGGAATCGACCAGGGCGTAGGTCTGGCTCAGGATCAGCGGTACGCCGATACCCGCGAGCATGCCCTGCACGACGGAGAGCGAGATCGACTGGAAGACCCGGCCCATCTTCAGCGTGCCCAGGATCATCTGCAGGATGCCACTGGCCAGCACGACGGGGCCGAGCATGCCGACGCCGTGCTCCGTGACGAACTCCAGGCAGAGCACGGCGAGTCCGGCGGCCGGGCCG
Source organism: Streptomyces sp. NPDC020875 (assembly GCF_040641415.1). Taxonomy (NCBI): domain Bacteria; kingdom Bacillati; phylum Actinomycetota; class Actinomycetes; order Kitasatosporales; family Streptomycetaceae; genus Streptomyces; species Streptomyces sp. NPDC020875. The sequence continues at coordinate 89,473 of NZ_JBFADP010000010.1, forward strand.
CTCACCTGCAGGGCGCTGCCGGGCAGGAAGCCGACGATCAGCCCGCCGACGATACCGGTGATGATGCCCAGGGCCGGGGGAACGCCCGAGGCAGCCGCGACGCCGATGCACAGGGGGAGGGCGACGAGGAAGACGACGATGGACGCCATGAAGTCGGCGCCGAAGTCACCGGTTTTCCTGGCGGGGGCGGGAGAACCCGCGGGGCCGGCGCTACCCTTTCGCGCATGCCGTCCCGCACCGGGACTTATCTCTTCAGTGGACACTGTGTTCCTTTCGCCGCATCGGGGTCCGGGGCGCCGAGAGCGGGGGCTCCGGAGGGGTTCGCGTCCGGTGGACCGATACGAGTGGGGGGTGTAAGGACCGGGTGGGCTCGCCCGGGAGAAGTCAGTTGCGGTGGAACACTCCGTGGAGCTCGTCGAGTTCGAGCACCTCGGCCGTGTCGACGCGGTAGTACCAGCCGTGCAGCTTCAGCCGGCCCTGGTCGACCGCGGCCCGTACGGCGGGATAGCCGCGCAGGGTCTCCAGCTGGGCGATCACATGCCGCTGGACGTAGGTGGCGAGGGTCGCGTCGTCCGGCGGGGTGCCCAGCATGGGCGCGAGCGCCGGGCGGGCGAAGGCGACCCACTGGGAGACGCAGGGCAGTTCGGTCAGGTCCTGGTCGTTGGCGAGGGCGCCGACGGCCCCGCAGTGGGAGTGCCCGCAGACCACGATGTCCTGGACCTTGAGGACCTCCACCGCGTACTCGATGGTGGCCGATTCGGCGGACTCCCGCTTGGGCTCGTAGGGCGGAATGATGTTGCCCGCGTTGCGCAGTTCGAAGACCTCACCGGGCACGGCACCGGTGATCAGCGCGGGGATGACCCGGGAGTCGGAGCAGCTGATGAACAGGGTGCCGGGGGTCTGACCGGCCGCGAAGCGGCGGAAGGTCTCGCTCTCGGGGGCCACGCGGTGGCGGAAGTTCCGGGCATTGGTGAGCAGTCGCTTCATAACAGGCTCCTCGCAGAGTCCAGCCGGCGGCCGGAGCCTTCTGGCATATGCGGTGGTGGCGAGGCACATACCAATCGCAGGCCCACGGGGCAGCTGGGACGGGCCGACATCCGGCGGTGGATGTCTTGGCCGTGAAGCATGCGCCTATGCGATGAACCATCCGTGAGATCAGGGTGAGAGAGTTCTCACTGGGAAAATAAGGATTTGACAACGATGTCGGAAAGGGCCGGGTCGGCTCCCTGACCAGGGATACCGACCGGCGACCTGGGCTTTTCCTACCCGGTCGCCGACCTCACCGCGGCGGGCGTGGGCCCGCCCGTACACCGCGGCTCGGAGCGTCCGACGGCCGTCAAGTACCGGCCATTTCCCACGTGCAAACGACCGGAGCCGCCACGCGGGTACGCGGCCCCGGGTTCAGGCCCGGAGCCGGTAGCCGACGCCGCGAATGGTCTCCACCCGGTCGGGCCCCAGCTTCCGCCGCAGATAGCGGACATAGACGTCCACGATGTTGGAACCCGGGTCGTAGTCGAAGCCCCAGACCCGGCTGAGCAGTTGTTCCCGGGTCAGTACCTGGTCGGGATTGCGCAGAAAGACCTCGGCCAGCGCGAACTCGCGGGCCGACAGCTCTGCCACCCGCCCCTCGACATGGACCCGCCGGGTCCGCAGATCGAGGACCATGTCGCCGACCCGGAGCACGGACGCCTCGGGACCGCCCTCACCGCGCAGTCTCAGCCGCACCCGGGCCAGTAACTCCTCGAAGGCGAAGGGCTTGGAGATGTAGTCGTCCGCGCCGCCCTCCAGCCCCGCCACCACGTCCGAGACGCTGTCCCGGGCCGTCAGGATGACCACGGGCAGCGTCACCCTCAGCTCACGCAGCTTCCGGAGCACCGTGAGCCCGTCCACGGCGGGCAGCCCGAGGTCCAGGATCATCAGATCGCAGTCCCCGGCCCGGGCGTGCTCATAGGCCGAGAGGCCGTCACCCACGACTGCCGTCACGAACCCGTTGCTCCTCAACCCCTTTTCGACGAAGGAGGCGATTCCGGCCTCGTCCTCCGCTATCAATATCCGTTGCATGGTGTCCTTTCTGCCAGGGGAAGTAGGCAGGTAGATCCAGTACGAAACGGGCACCGCCCGTCTCGGCGTCCTCCACCCACGCCGTCCCGCCGTGCGCCTGGGCTATCTCGCGCACGATGGCCAGCCCGAGGCCGATGCCCGTACCGGCCTGGGCGGGTGAGGTGACTCGGCCGGCCTGGACGAACCGGCCGAAGATCCGTTCCCGGTCCACGGGGCCCACCCCGGGTCCGGTGTCGCGCACCCAGAGCAGGATCCGGCCCTCGCGGACCGCGGACCCCATCTCGATGAGGTCTCCGTCGAGGGTGTGCCGTACCGCGTTGGCGGCCAGCTGGATCAGGCCCTGGGTGAGCCGCTGCCCGTCGACCAGGACGCTGGCCTCGGAGACCGCCGCCACCCGCCAGTGCCGGTTCCCCAGGGCCCGGGCCTTGGCGACCACATCGACGATGAGGTCGGTCAGATTGGTCTCCCCGACCGTCAGGAAGTCGGGACGCTCCGCCTTGGCCAGGAGGAGGAGGTCGTCCACGATCCGGCTCATCCGGTCGAGTTCGTCGACCACGAGCGCACGGGTGACGTCCCACTCGACGGCCCACTCCCCGCCACCGTTCTCCATCAGCTCCAGATGGCCGCGGACGACGGTGATGGGGGTGCGCAGCTCATGGCCGACCTCGTCGAGGAAGCGCCGCTGGGTGGTGAACGCCCGCTCCAGCCGGTCCAGCATGTGGTTGAAGGTATGGGCGAGGGCGGCGACGTCGTCGTCCCCGCGGACATCGAGCCGCTGGGTCAGATCGGACTCCCCGATCCGGGCGGCCGTCTGCCGGACCAGCCGTACGGGCGCCAGGATCCGGCCCGCCACCAGCCAGCTCGCCAGCCCGGCGCAGACCAGCGCGCCGAACCCGGTCGCCAGCAGCAACTTCGCGACCTGCCGCTCCTCCTTCAGCTGCCGGTCCCGGAACTCCAGCACCACCAGCCGCACATCACGGGTATCGCCCGCGACCTTCACCGGCACGACTCCGTACCGCACCTTGCCCACCGGGGAGTCCAGCCAGCCCACAGCCGTGTCACGACGGCCCTGGGACGACAGCAGCTCGATCACGGCGGGGTCCTTGTCGAGCCGGATCGGCGGCTCCGACGCGCTGCGCAGATCCGCCTGGCCGTCGACGATGCTGAAGAAGGTCTCGTCCCGGTTGGGGATGTTCTCCCGGAGGAACTCCTTCAGCAGGGACGCGCCGTCCCTGTAGGGCTCGCCGTCGGGCTGCACCCTGGTCTCGGCGAAGACCCGTAAACGGTTCGCCTCCCACTGCAGCCGGGCATCGACCTGTCCGTCGAGCTGGGCCTGCCAGACCACGGTGATCCCCACGACCGGAGCCGCGAGCGCCGCGCCGACCAGGAGCATCATCCAGCCGACGATGCGCGAGCGGGCGCTCGCCGTACGCCGCCGCACCACTAGTCGTCTCCCTCGAAGTCGTCCTGGAACCGCTCCCGTTCCGAGTAGTCACCGCGTTCGTCGTCGCCTTCGCCCTCGTTTTCCTCTTCCTCTCCGGAGCCGGGGGTCGGCCGGGCGGGTCTGTCGTCGTCGCTGCGCGGCGGCGAGAGCGGAGGTACGGGTCTGCCGCCCGGCTGACGCGACGCCGGCTGCTTGGCGGACGGCCCATGGGACGCGGGGGTGCCCGGAGCCGAACCGGAGGACGAGGCGGACGGGCCCGAACCACCCGCCGAACCGTTCGGCAGACGCTCCGCGGACGGACGCGGACGTGACGACGCCGACGGACTGAGGTCGCGGCTCCGGTCGTCATGAGGGGCCGTGTGGTCGACGATGACGACGGGGCCCAGATCGAGCGGATCCGGTTCGCTCGTCAGCATCCGTCCGGTCACCATCCCGACGCCCGCGAGTACTGCCACCGCGGTGATCACCACATTGGCTCGCCTCAGTCTCATGCGGAGAGTGTGCGTCCTAGATCGAACTGGTGAGTGAAATAGGAGAGCATTCTCATGTCGCCCCCCGTGCCCGGTACCTGGGGAACTCGGCCTTCTGACCATGCCTCTCCGAGGTCCGGAACCGGGCGGCTCGCCGCCTCCCGGACCGGCCGGACCATCGCCACCGGACCCCGTCGCTCCGGGGAAGGACCGGCCCTGCGGACCGCTCCGAGAACCGTCGCTATGACGCCCCCGGGGGCGTAACCCCCTGCACCACTCGACCAGTCGCGCCGACCCGAGAACCATCCGGAACCTCCCCTGCCTCACGTTTCCGCCGGGGTTCCGGCGATCACGGTCACCCGGAGATACGGCGCCGGACGCCCCAGGACTCAAGTGACGGCGGGGAAGGCGCCGCCGGATCGATCCGGAATCCGCCCGGCCGAGGCCCGGCGCCCGCCCGAACCGTGCGCGCCGAACCCGGCTCCCTGGCGTCCGCCCGCCCGCTCCCGGCGGCGCTCCGCCCGGGTCCCGCCCGCGTCGACAACGGCGAACCGGTACTCAGGCGTATTAATGAGCACTCATTCACCGTTGTCATCCGCGTCCGCCCCGGACCGGGACCGGGACCGGGACCGGGCGGACTGTTCGCGGTCAGCCCAGCGCGGCGGCGACCAGAAGCGCGAACGCGGCGATGGTGAACAGGGTCCGGATCAGATGCAGGCGGTTCCACGGACCCTCGAACGCGGTACGCACCTCCTTGTCGGACAGCGCCGACCAGTCGGCGCTTCGGCCGCCCCCGGCACCACTCGTCCGGGGTGCGGCGGTTCCGGTCCCGGCGGACCTCTCGGCCGCCGCGAGCGCGTTGTTGAGCGGGATGTTGCCGCCGATGGTCACCAGATGGTTGAGCACGGAGCAGACCAGTCCGGCGACGATCAGCCAGGTCTGCTCGGTGGTTCGGCCCTCGGTCGGAACGGCCAGGGCCACGGCCGGGAAGACCACGATGGAGAAGAAGGTGAGGACGAACAGCGGCCGGGGCACGACCTCGTTGATCCGTCTCATCGCGGCCAGGAACTGCTCATCGGTCAATTGGGCGAGTGCGGGCATGACGCCCGTGCGGAAGGTGAGCATAAAGCCCGCGTAGAGGCCGGTGGAGATGATCGCGAGGGCGAGAAGGACGGTAGCCATGCCCGACATGATGACCTGTCACCGCCGGATGATCAGCTCCGTTTCCCCGCCCGCGCTCCCGGGAAGGTCAGCCCTCCTCCCAGCTGACACTGCCCACGCCGGTTCCGCCGCCACAGGTCGCCGAGGACCAGCCGGCCTGTCCCGGACTCAGGGTGATCCACTTGCCGTAGGCGTCGGGCCACACCCCGCAGACGACCACCGCCCGGAAGGCGACGACCTGGTTGCTACGGTTCGTACAGTCCGCCCGGCCGGTCCAGCCGTCGGTACTCGTACGGCAGTCGAGCAGGGCGGGTCGAGGCGCCGACTTCACCGTCTCGGCCGCCTGCGCGGTCGAGACGGTCAGTGCCAGCGGCAGTGCGGCGGCGGCGAGAACGGCTGCGGTGATCCGACGTGACATGGGAGTTCTCCTCTTCCCGGCGCACGGGAGCGCGTCCGTGCGCGGATGGTGGATGGTGTGCGCGAGCGGGTGCGAATCACCCGTGGCGCGTCGGGCTCCGAGGCCCGTCCGCCGGTGCGACGCGCTTCGGCGGCTCTGACTTCATGGTGTCCGCACCGGCGGCCGAAATCACCTGAGTGGCAAGGACTCGCCACTCTCCGATCAGGATCTTGTCACGGAGTGCTGTCGTGTGCGTACATGGAGTGTCCGCGGATTCGAAGGGGACGGATCCCGCGGTGAAAGGAACAGCGGGGGATGATGCGACATGTCGGTGGCAGTCGTTCCGGGCTCCGCGCCCGGGTGGGAGGTCTCACGGTCCGTACCGCGCGAGGCGCGGGGCGAGCGGGGACAGCAGTCTCAGCAGCTCCAGCACACGGTGCTTCCGCACCGGTTCGAACAGGGGCAGCGGATACAGCAGATCAGGGGAATCGCCCGGATCCGGGCCGCTCTGGCGAGTCTGGTCCATTCGGCGCGGCACGAGTTGCTCAGCTTCGACGATCCGGCCGCGTCGCTCGGTCAGGGGATTCCCGAGTCTTTTCTCAGAAGTGACACCTCGGGGTGTGCGACCGAGGTGCCGACGACCCGGGTCCGGCGGATCGCGCCCCGGCACGGGTTGCGTCAGCTGCGGGAGCCCTGGCGGTGTCTGGGTGAGGCCAGGGTCACCGAATCGGTTCCGTTCCGGATAATCGTCGCGGACCGTTCGGTCGCCGCGGTACCGCTCGATCTCGACCCCGATGACGACGGTGTGCTGCTGATCCGGGATCCCGTGGTCGTCCGGGCTCTCGTCCGGATCCACGAGGTCTGGTGGGAGACGGGTGAGGATCTCGCCCGGAAGGCCAGGTCCTCGGGTCCGCCGCCCCATCTGCGGCCGGTGCTGGAGGCGATACTCGCCGGTCTCACGGATGACGCGGCGGCTACCCGGCTCAATATGTCGGGGCGCACCTACAGCCGCCGAGTGGGTGAGCTGATGTCCGTACTCGGCACGACGAGCCGTTTCCGGGCGGGCGCCGAGGCGGCTCGACGCGGCTGGATCTGAGGAGCCGACCCGCCGGGTGGTCCGGCGGGCCGGTCATCGGATCAGGACACGATGTCCTTACGGGTGAAGGTGCGGAACGCCAGGGCGAAGAGCACCAGGGCGTAGGAGACCGAGACGGCCGTGCCCTTGATCATGCCGTCCCATTCCAGTTGCGGCTGGAGGGCGTCTATCCAGGCGAACTGCCAGTGCGCCGGGAGGATCTCGCGCCAGTCGCCGAGGGCCGTGACGGCGTCGAGCACATTGCCGACGATCGTCAGGCCGACCGCTCCGCCGACCGCGCCCAGGGGGGCGTCGGTCTTGGTGGAGAGCCAGAACGCCAGTCCGGCGGTGACCAGTTGGGAGAGAGCGATGAAGACGATGACGATGCCCAGCCGGGGCAGGGTGTCGCCGGTGTCGAGGGAGCCGCCTGTCGGTAGCTTCAGCGGCCCCCAGCCGTAGGCGACGGTGCCGACCGCCAGGGCGACCACGGGCAGCAGGAGGATGGCCGCCGCGCTGAAGCCGAGGGCGACCACCAGCTTGGACCAGAGGAGCCGGAATCGCGGTACGGGCGCCGCCAGCAGATACCGCAGCGACGACCATCCGGCCTCGGACGCGACGGTGTCGCCGTGGAACAGCGCCACCGGGATCACCAGCAGAAATCCCGCTGAGACGAAGAGGCAGGTGGCGGCGAAGTTGGCGCTGGACGCCGTGGCGGTGTCCATCAGGGTGATCCGGTCGTTCTCGCCGCCGTCCGGACCGCCGCCGATGGCGAAGGCGGCGACGAGGACGAAGGGGAGGGCGCCGAGGACGGCGGCCATCACCAGGGTCCGGCGGCGCTTGAGCTGGCGTACGGCTTCGACGCGCAGCGGCAGGGTGCCCCGGGGCCGGTAGCCGGGTGCCGCCGTGGACGGGGCGGGCCCGCTCATGCGGAACCTCCGATCAGGGTGAGGAAGGCGTCCTCGAGGCGGCGGTGCGGTCCGACTCCGGTCAGGGGGATGTCGAGCCGGACGAGTTCGCCGATGAGTTCGGTCGCGGTGGCGCCGTCCAGCCGGACGAGCAGTCCCTCGTCGGCCCGGTGGGCCGAGCCGACCCCGGGCAGGGCCGCGATCTTGTCGATCAGCGGGTCGGATACGTCCCCGGCGACGGTGACGAGCAGGGTGTCGCTGCCGCCGGTGATCTCACCGACCGGTCCGGCCTGCACCAGCCGGCCCCGGTCCATGACGACCAGATGGGTGCATGACTGTTCGACCTCGGAGAGGAGGTGGCTGGAGACGATGACCGTTCGGCCTCCGGCCGCATACCGGATCATGACCTCGCGCATCTCACGGATCTGCGGCGGATCGAGACCGTTCGTCGGTTCGTCGAGGATCAGCAGATCCGGCATACCGAGCATGGCCTGGGCAATGGCGAGCCGCTGGCGCATGCCCTGGGAGTAGGTGCGGACGGCGCGGGCGAGGGCGTCGCCCAGGCCCGCGACATCCAGCGCCTCCTCCAGGTGCGCGTCCTCGGCGGGGCGTCCGGTGGCCCGCCAGTACAGTTCGAGGTTCTCGCGGCCCGACAGATGGGGCAGGAACCCGGCGCCCTCGACGAAGGCGCCGACCCGGGAGAGTACGGGTGCGCCGGGGCGGATGGGGTGGCCGAAGACCTTGATCTCGCCCTCGTCGGGGCGGATCAGGCCCATCAGCATCCGCAAGGTGGTGGTCTTGCCCGCGCCGTTGGGGCCGAGGAGCCCCAGTACCTGGCCCTTCTCGACCCGGAAGGAGAGTTCCCGTACCGCATAGCGGTCCTGGGATCCGGCGTATCGCTTGGTGAGTCCGGTGATCTCCAGGGGAACGTCGGCGAGTCCGGGATCGGCCGGCGGTGCCGTGGTGCGGCGGCGGGCGGTGAGCAGCAGGGCGGCGGCGATCAGTGCCGCGGCGGTCGGCAGGCCCCAGGTCCACCAGGGCAGTCCGGCGGCCTCGGTCCGGACATCCGGCGCGGTCGGCACGGTCAGGGTGCCGGCCGGGTCGGCGAGGGCGACGGTGTAGGTGGCGGGGGCGGCCGGGGAGGCGTAGCCGAGGTCGGTGGCGGAGAGCACCAGCCGCAGCCGGTGTCCGGCGTCGACCCGGTGGTCCACGGCGGGGAGGGTCAGTTCGACCTCCTTGCCTCGTTCGGCGCCCTCGACCCGTAGGGGGGCGACCAGTTGAGAGGGGAGGACCTGGGTACGGCCGTCGGGCCCGACGTCGTACACCTTGCCGAAGAGGACGGCCTCTCCGGTCGACGAGGTGACCCTGAGCCGGACGGTCGGGGCGCCGGTGATCCGGAGGGGTTCGGTCAGCCGGTCCGATTCGAAGCGGGCGTGCTGGCCGGGGAAGTCGAGACCGAGGCCGACGCCGAGGGAGGAGAGCTGTCCGAGTCCGCCGGTGAGTCCGGGTACGGCGGAGACGGCGGGCGGGGCCCCGCCCGCCGGGTTGGTGAAGCGCTGCGGCATTCCGGTCAGTTCGACGGGCCGGGGGCCGCCGTCGAGTCCCGGGTAGCTGTCGGCGGTCGCTCCGCGCAGCCGGGCGGTGCCGTCGGTGGAGTCCACTCCCCCGGTCCGGCTGACCCGGAAGGCGGGCCCGGTCGAGACGCCACCGTCTTGACGGAGATATCGGTCGAACCAGGAGGTGACCCGTTGTTCCACGCGTTCGTTCTCACGATCGCCGCCGTCATGGCCGCCGCTGATCCAGTCGACGGCGACGGGCGCGCCGTTGGCGCGGATCCGCTGGGCCATGGCATCGGCCTGGTCCAGCGGGAACAGGGAGTCCGACTGTCCCTGGACGACGAGGGTGGGCACGGTGATCCGCTCGCCGACGGCGGACGGGCTGCGCTCCGCCAGCAGCTGCCGGGCGGCGGCGTCGGGCTTTCCGGAGATCGCGGTCCGCTCGTACATGGCGCACAGTTCGGGCTGGAACCGGCCGCAGCCGACGGGGGCGGGGGTGCCGGTGGCGCGGGCGGCGGGCGGGCGGCCGCTGCCCGGTTCGCGGTCGGTGCCGGGTCCGTCGGGGGTGGTGCCGGGCGGCGGGGTGCCGACTCCGGTGCCGGTGGAGCCCGTGGAGAAGAAGATCCCGGCCCACAGCTTCTTGAAGACGCCGTCGGGGAAGAGGGCGTCCGCCAGGTTCCAGTAGGTGATGGAGGGGGCGAGGGCGTCGACGCGGCGGTCGTGTCCGGCGGTGAGCAGGGCGATGGCGCCGCCGTAGGAGGCCCCGGCCATGCCGACCCGGGGGTCGCCTTCGGCGTCCTTGCGGATCTCGGGGCGCGCGGCCAGCCAGTCGATCAGCCGGGAGACGTCCTCGACCTCGTGGTCGGGGTCGTTGAGCCCGATCTGTCCGGTGGACTTTCCGAAGCCCCGTGCGGACCAGGTCAGTACGGCGTAGCCGTCCCGGGCCAGTTGCTCGGCCTGGGTTCGGACGTCGTCCTTGGTGCCGCCGAAGCCGTGTCCGAGGAGGACGGCGGGCCGGGGTTTCGTACGGTCGCCGGAGAGGAAGTAGGAGGTGTCGATCTGGGCCCCCGGCATCCGTTGGACGCGGTCCTCCCGCTGGACGGCCGGTGCCGTGTCGTCGGCGACCGCCGCGTAGGTGCCCCCGCCCGCGAGGGCGGCGAGGGCGACGGCGCCCGCCAGCCACTGGCCGCGCGTGCGGGGCCGGGGAAGTCGGATCTTCATGGGGAAACCCTAAGCGGGCCGGTCGGGGGGATGGACCGGCGCCGGGGGGAGGCGGGCGCCCTCCCGGGGAAGTACGCGGTGGGCGGATGTACACCCGACGCGGTACGTGCCGGGCCGCCCCGCTCCGCTGCGGCCCCCGGCTCCGGGGACGCGGAAGAAACCGGGGCCGGAGCCCGGGACACGGCCCGGGCGGGAGCCGGGGCCCTGGCCGGGGGCACCGGCGGAGCCGGGTTCGGGGACGCGTACCGGGTCGGGGTGGGGTTCGGGGGCGCGGCCGGGGCCGGGCGCGCCCCCGGCCGGTCAGCTGTTGCGGGGGAAGCCGAGGTCGACGCCGGCGTGGGGCTCGGACGGGTCGGGCCAGCGGGTGGTGACGACCTTGCCCCGGGTGTAGAAGTGCACCCCGTCGTTTCCGTAGATGTGGTGGTCGCCGAAGAGGGAGTCCTTCCAGCCGCCGAAGGAGTGGTAGCCGACGGGGACCGGGATGGGGACGTTGACGCCCACCATGCCCGCCTGGACCTCCAGCTGGAAGCGGCGGGCCGCGCCGCCGTCGCGGGTGAAGACCGCGGTGCCGTTGCCGTACGGGGAGGCGTTGATCAGCGTGACGCCCTCCTCGTAGGTCGCGACGCGGAGGACGCAGAGGACGGGGCCGAAGATCTCGTCGCGGTAGGCGTCGGAGTCGGTGGAGACCCGGTCGAGGAGGGAGAGCCCGATCCAGTGGCCGTTCTCGTATCCGTCGACGGTGTGGCCGGTGCCGTCGAGGACGACTTCGGCGCCCTGGGCAGCGGCGCCCGTCACATAGGAGGCGACCTTGTCGCGGTGGGCCCGGGTGATCAGGGGGCCCATCTCGGACGCGGGGTCGGTTCCGGGGCCGATGGTGATCTTCACGGCGCGCTCGCGGATCTTCTCGACGAGTTCGTCGGCGACGGATTCGAGGGCGACGACGGCGGAGATCGCCATACAGCGCTCGCCCGCGGAGCCGTAGGCCGCCGAGACCGCGGCGTCGGCGGCGGCGTCGAGATCCGCGTCGGGCAGGACCAGCATGTGGTTCTTGGCTCCGCCCAGGGCCTGGACGCGCTTGCCGTGGCCGGAGGCGGTGGTGTGGATGTAGCGGGCGATGGGGGTGGAGCCGACGAAGGAGACCGCGGCCACGTCCGGGTGCGTCAGCAGCGCGTCCACCGCGACCTTGTCGCCGTGGACGACATTGAGCACACCGTCCGGCAGCCCGGCCTCGGCGGCCAGTTCGGCCAGCAGATTGGCGGGCGAGGGGTCCTTCTCGCTTGGCTTGAGGACGAAGGTGTTGCCGCAGGCGACGGCGAGCGGGAACATCCACATCGGCACCATCGCCGGGAAGTTGAACGGGGTGATACCGGCGACGACGCCCAGCGGCTGGCGGATCGCCGCGACATCGACCCGGCTGGAGACCTGGGTCGACAGCTCGCCCTTGAGCTGGGTGGTGATCCCGCAGGCCAGTTCGACGATCTCCAGTCCGCGTGCCACCTCGCCCAGCGCGTCGGCGTGCACCTTGCCGTGTTCGGCGGTGATCAGGGCGGCGATGTCATCGCGCCGCGCGTCCAGCAGGGCGCGGTAGCGGAAGAGGATCTCGGTGCGCCGGGCGAGCGACGAGGTGCCCCAGGAGGAGTACGCCTCCTGGGCCGCCGCCACGGCCTTCGCGACCTCGTCGGCCGAGGCCAGTGCCACCCGGGTGGTGACGGCACCGGTCGCGGGGTCGGTGACCTCGCCCCAGTTGCCGGACGCGCCCTCGACGGTCTTGCCACCGATCCAGTGGTGGACGGTCTTCGTCATGACGAATGGCTCCTTCACAACCTTCGCTCGCTCCGGCGCGCGGGCCGGACGGGTCGGGGCGGAGGCGCGGCCTCCCGGTCACAGATGGCGACGCCGGGCCGTGATCTGCCGTTCGTACTCCTCCCGGGCCTTGATCGCGGACGGACGGTTCGCCGTCTCCGCCACAGGAACATCCCACCACGCCTGTGCCGGGGGCGCGCCCGACACAGTGTCTGCCGTTTCGGTCTCCACGTAGACACCTGTCGGGACATCCGACCAGCGGGCCTCGGCCAGGGCTTCCTGCAGGTCACGCACGGTTCGGGCGCGGATGACCCGAAGTCCGAGGGAGGCCGCGTTGGCCGCGAGGTCGACCGGGAGCGGCCCGCCGGTGTAACTGCCGTCCCCGGCCCGCAGCCGGTATGCCGTACCGAACCGTTCGGCGCCGACGGCTTCCGAGAGGCCGCCGATCGAGGCGTAGCCGTGGTTCTGCAGGATGATCACCTTGATCGGGATGTTCTCCTGGACGGCGGTGACGATCTCGGTGGGGTTCATCAGATACGTGCCGTCGCCGACGAGGGCCCAGACGGGCCGGTCGGGGGCGGCGAGCGCCACACCGATCGCGGCGGGAATCTCGTACCCCATACAGGAGTAGCCGTATTCGACGTGGTACTGGTCGGTGGAGCGGGCCCGCCACAGTTTGTGGAGGTCACCGGGGAGGGACCCGGCGGCGTTGATGATGATGTCGTCGCCGGTGACCAGGGCGTCGAGCGCGCCGAGTACCTGGGTCTGGGTGGGGCGCGCGCCGTCGGCGCCCGAGTCGCCGGAGCCCGTGCCGCCGCCACCGCTTCCGGGGGCGTATGCCTGGTCGACCAGCCGCTCCCAGCGCTCCTTCGCCGCGCCGTACTCCCGTTCGTACGCCTCGGATACGCGATAGCCGCCCCCGGCCGTGAGGGCGTCGGTCAGTTCGTCCAGGGCGGCACGGGCGTCGGCGACGACCGAGAGCCCGGCCATCTTGTGGGCGTCGAAGGAGGTGACGTTGATGTTCAGGAAGCGGACGGCGGGGTTCTGGAAGAGGGTGGAGGAGGCTGTGGTGAAGTCGGACCAGCGGGTGCCGACCCCGATCACGAGATCGGCGGTGCGGGCGAGTTCATCGGCCGTCGCCGTACCGGTATGTCCGATGCCGCCGATATCGCGGGGATGGTCGTACGGCAGGGCGCCCTTGCCGGCCTGGGTGGCCGCGACAGGGATCCCGGTGGCCTCGGCGAATCGGCGCAGCGCGTCCTCCGCTTCGGAGTGCCGGACACCGCCGCCCGCCACGATCAGCGGTCTCCGGGCCGCCGTCACCCCGTGGGCCGCGCCGTCGAGCACCGCTCGGTCGGGGCGGGTCCTCGGCACCCGCCAGACGCGGTCGGCGAGAAACTCCTCCGGCCAGTCGTACGCCTCGGCCTGGACGTCCTGCGGCAACGCGAGGGTCACGGCACCGGTCTCGGCGGGGTCGGCGAGTACTCGCACGGCGGCGAGGGCGGCCGGGATGAGGGCCTCGGGGCGGGTGATCCGGTCGAAGTAGCGGGAGACGGGCCGCAGCGCGTCATTGACCGACACATCGCCCGCGTACGGCACTTCCAGCTGCTGGAGCACCGGATCGGCGGGGCGGGTCGCGAAGCCGTCGCCGGGCAGCAGCAGTACCGGGAGCCGGTTGACGGTGGCGAGCGCGGCGCCGGTGACCAGATTGGTGGCCCCCGGCCCGATGGAGGTGGTGACTGCGTGGGCGGAGAGTCGTCGTGACTGACGGGCGTAGCCGACCGCCGCGTGGACCATGGCCTGTTCGTTGCGGCCCTGGTAGTAGGGCATCACGGCCCCGGGGCCCGTGCCGGACTCGACCAGCGCCTGGCCGATCCCGGCGACATTGCCGTGGCCGAAGATGCCCCAGGTGGCGGCGATCAGCCGTTGGCGGCGGCCGTCGCGTTCGGTGTACTGACGGCCGAGGAAGGCGACGAGCGCCTGGGCGACGGTGAGCCGGCGGGTGGTCATCGGTCTTCCTCCTCGGGTGGTCGCGCGGCGGGCCCGGAGGCGGCCGGGCGTCCGGGCGCGGTCCGGGTTCCGGGGGCGGAGCGGGGCGCCTCGTACAGCGGCAGTCTGGGGTCGACGGGCTGCCCCGGCCAGGTGTCGCGGATCCATCGGTGGTCCGGATGGTCGCGGATCAGCCAGCGGCGCCCGGGTCCGGGGCCCGCCATCACATTGAGGTAGTACATGGTCCGGCCGGGCGGTGCGATCGACGGGCCGTGCCAGCCGTCCGGGATCAGTACGGCGTCGCCGTCGCGGACCTCGGCGAGTACCTCCGTACCGCCGGGCCGGGACGGGGAGACACGGTGGTATCCGAGTCCGCCGCGCTCGATCTCGAAGTAGTAGATCTCCTCCAGTTCGGACTCGGTGCCCGGCCGGTGTTCGTCGTGCTTGTGGGGAGGATAGGAGGACCAGTTGCCGCCGGGGGTCAGTACCTCGACCGCGATCAGCCGGTCGCAGTCGAAGACGTCCGCCGCGGCGAAGTTGTTGATCTGCCGGGAGCAGGGGCCCGAGCCCCGCAGCTCGACCGGTACCTCCGGCGCGGGGCCGTAGCGAGCGGGGAGTCGTCGCTCGCACTTCGCTCCTGCCAAGGCGAAGCGGCCTCCCGCACCGGAGGCGATCTGTGCCCGGGCGTCACGGGGTACGTAGGCGAAGTCGGAGACCCCGCTGAACACGTTTTCCCGGCCCAGCAGTTCGAAAAACGCGCCGTCGACGGTGACCGTGCAACCGCCCTCCAGGGGCAGCACGATCCATTCGGCGTCGCCGGTGGTGAAGGAGTGCGCGGCGCCGGGGGCCAGCTCGACGACGCGCAGACCGGTGTACTCCCGGCCGGGCCCGCCGGGGTCGAGGCGCAGGGCGTACGGTCCGTCGGCGGCCGTCCCCGCGGGGACGTACCGCTCCCCGTACCGTTCGTCGCCCTCGTCGGTGCTCATCGGTCCGTGCACTCCCTGTCCGGATGGTCCGCCGTGCCGTCGTGCCGTCGTGCCCTGCTGTCCGTCGCGCCTTGGTGCCGTGGTGCCCTGCGGTGGTGCGCCGTGCGGTGGTGCCGTCGTCGCCGCCCCGGTCTTCCGGGTACCCCGTGTACCGCCGCGGTCCCCGCACACCCCCGGCGACGGAGCCGGTCAGAGCAAGGAAACAGCCGTGTCGACGGCCTTGGCGACATCACCGTCGACGGGGTAGAGCAAGGAGCGTCCCACCACCAGCCCCTGCACGGTGGGCAGCCGCAGCGCCGTCCGCCACCGCTCGTACGCGCCGTGCTGATCGTCCCCGATCTCGCCGCCGAGGATGACGGCGGGCAGGGTCGAGGTCTCCAGTACCGCCGCCATGTCGTCGGGGTCGTCGGTGACCGGGACCTTCAGCCAGGTGTACGCGGACGTCCCGGCCAGGCCCGACGCGATGGCTATCGACCGGGTGACGGCCTCGGCGGTCAGATCGGTCCGCAGCCGTCCGTCCACCCGGTGGCAGACAAACGGTTCGACGAAGACCGGAAGGTGATGCTCCGCCATCTCGTCGATGGTGCGGGCGGCGGTGTGCAGGGTGTCCAGCGACCCGGGGTCCCCGTAGTCGATCCGGAGCAGCAGCTTCCCGGCGTCGAACCCGAGCCGGGCCAGGTCGCGGGCGCGATGGCCGGTGAAGCGGTCGTCGAGTTCGAAGGCGGCGCCCGCGAGCCCGCCGCGGTTCATCGAGCCGATGACGATCTTGTCTTCGAGGGCGCCGAGAAGCAGCAGGTCGTCGAGGATGTCGGCGGTCGCGAGGACACCGTCGACCCCGGGGCGCGAGAGCGCGAGACAGAGCCGTTCCAGCAGATCGAGCCGGTTGGCCATGGCGAGTCGGCTCTCCCCGACGGCGAGGGCGCCCCGGGCGGGGTGGTCAGCCGCGATGATCATCAGTCGGCCGGAGTCGCCGAGGAGCCGGGACCGCCGGCCGCGCCGGACGGCGGCCTCGGCGACGGCTTCGGGGTGGCGGGTGCGGATCCCGGTCAGCTCTCCGATGGAGACCCGGCTCACGACGGCTCCCCCGGACCGGTCGACGGCCGCCCACGGCCGGTGGTGGACACGGCGGCGCGACCGGGCTCCGGGGCAGGGGCCGGGGCGGGCTCGGCCCCGGGGACGTCCTCCGAGGCGGGCCGCCCTTCCGTACGCTCCGGTCCCGAAGGCCCAGGTTCCGTACGCTCCGGTTCCGTACGCCCCGGGCGCTCGGACGGCTCCGCACTCCCCGGCGGCCGTTCACGCTCCGGCCGTTCGCGCTCCGGTGGTACGGGGCCGCCGCCGAGGACCTGCTCGACCTCGTCCTCGTACGGCATGGCGCTGGAACAGGCGAGCCGGGCCGCGACGATCGCCCCGGCCGCGTTGGCGTACCGCATCACCTGTTCGAGGGGCAGGCCCGCCAGCAGTCCGTGGCAGAGCGCGCCGCCGAACGCGTCGCCCGCCCCCAGCCCGTTGACGACCTCGACGGGGACCGGCGGGACTTCGACCCGGGCGCCGTCGCTCCGCAGCGCCAGCACACCCTCGGGGCCCCGTTTGACCACCGCCAGCTCCACCCCGGCGGCCAGCAGCGCCCGGGCGGCGGCCTCCGGTTCGCGTTCCCCGGTGGCGATCTCGCACTCGTCGACATTGCCGACGGCGACGGTGGCGAAGCGCAGGGCCTCCCGGTAGTACGGCCGGGCCGTCTCGGGGTCCCGCCAGAACATCGGCCGCCAGTCGAGGTCGAAGACCGTGATCCCGGCGCGGTCGCGGTGGGCGAGCGCCGTCTGGGTGGCGCCCCGGCTGGGTTCGGCGCTCAGTCCGGTGCCGGTCATCCAGAAGACCCGGGCGCGCCGGATCGCGTCGAGGTCGAGTTCGTCCGCCCGGATCTCCAGATCGGGGGCCTTGGGCCGCCGGTAGAAGTAGAGCGGGAAGTCGTCCGGCGGGAAGATCTCGCAGAAGGTGACGGGGGTGGGGTACTCGGCCACCGGGGTGACCCAGCGGTCGTCGACTCCGAACTCGCGCAGCGCCTGGTGGAGATAGTCGCCGAAGGGGTCGAGGCCGGTCCGGGTGATGACGGCGGTACGGCGCCCGAGCCGGGCCGCGCCGACGGCCACATTGCTCGCGGAGCCGCCGAGGAACTTGCCGAAGGTGTCGACCCGGGCCAGTGGGACGCCGGTGCGCAGCGGGTAGAGGTCCACCCCGATCCGCCCCATGGTGATCACGTCATGGGGTGCGGCGGCCGCGTCGTGCGGCGGTGGCCCGTCCGGCTGAGGCATGCGCGTCCCTTCGGTCCCTGCGGTTCGGCGCCCGGCCCCCAGATCTAAAGGCCCTCGCCGAGCCCTGTCAATATTTTGTCCTGACATTCGGACGAAGGCTTGACACCGTTTCGGCGTGGCCGGAAAGCTCGGCCGTATGACCACGCCCGTCGCTCCCCCGCACCGCATCCGGGTCGGCTCGGCCCCCGATTCCTGGGGCGTGTGGTTCCCCGACGATCCGCGTCAGGTGCCCTGGCGGCGCTTTCTGGACGAGGTCGCGGAGGCGGGGTACGAGTGGATCGAGCTGGGCCCCTACGGCTATCTCCCGACGGATCCCGCCGTCCTGGCGGAGGAGACGGCTCGCCGGGGGCTGAAGGTGTCGGCGGGGACGGTCTTCACCGGGCTGCACCACGGCCCGGCGGTCTGGGACGAGACCTGGGCCCGGGTCTCGGAGGTCGCGGCCCTCGCCCGGGCTACGGGCGCCGGCCATCTGGTGGTCATCCCGTCCTTCTGGCGGGACGACAAGACCGGGAGGGTGCTGGAGGACCGGACCCTGACGGCCGGACAATGGCGCGATCTCACCGTTCAGACGGAGCGGCTGGGGCGTGAGGTGCGGGAGCGGTACGGGCTGACGATCGTGGTCCACCCGCACGCCGACACCCATATCGACGGCGAGGAGAACGTTCAGCGGTTCCTCGACGCCACGGATCCCGGGCTGGTCTCCCTCTGCCTCGACACGGGCCACTACGCGTACTGCGGCGGCGACAGCGTCAAGCTCATCGAGACCTACGGCGAGCGGATCGGCTATCTCCATCTGAAGCAGGTGGATCCGGCCGTACTCGCCGGGGTGGTGGCGGACGAGGTCCCGTTCGGCCCGGCGGTGGCCCGGGGCGTGATGTGCGAGCCGCCGGGCGGTGTACCGGCGCTGGAGCCGGTCCTGGCCGCCGCGCGGGCGCTCGACGCGGACCTGTTCGCGATCGTCGAGCAGGACATGTATCCGTGCCCGCCGGACCAGCCCTTCCCGATCGCCCGGCGCACTCGGCGCTTTCTGCGCTCCTGCGGGGTCTGACCGGGGCTCCCGCCGGTTCTGACCAGGGCTTCGGCGGTAGTGGACGGGGGTGCGGCCCGACGCCACAGCCGCGCCCGGCTTTTTATGCCGATGATCGGATATATCTCCATTACGCGGGTCTTACGTCACAGCTGATCAACATCCCGGCACTTCCCCTCCCGGGAGAGGGGCCCCCGGCACCAGGCTCGGTGCTCGCCAAGCGCATCCGCCGCAGGTCCCTCACGGTCCCCCAACCGCGACTGCGGCGCCCGCAAGGAGGTGTCGCACAGATGTCGGACCGAAGGCTCTGGTCGTACAAGGAGATCGCCGCTCACATCCGGGTGCAGCCGGACACCGTTCGCTCCTACCGCAAGCACGGGCATCTTCCGCCGCCGGACCTGGTCGAGGCCGGGAAGCCGTACTGGTACGCGGACACGATCCGTTCCTGGGTGGCGAACCGGCCGGGCAACAACCGCGGCCGGCGCTGACCGCCGGGCGCGCCGCCGGAGCCGCGTACGGCGGTCTCGACGGCGCGCCCGGACCCCGTACGCACGGCCCCGGAATCGGCGCCGTCGATCCCGTACGACACGCCGCCGCACGTCCTGTACGGCGCACCGCCCCCGATCCTCGTACGGCGCGACGCCGGAGCGGCCTCCCCGGGCCCGCTCCGGCCCGGGACGGGGCCCGGCGGGCGTCTGCCGACCCGACGACGGGAGACCGATATCCCCCACCGCGATTTCATACCCCCTAGGGGTATAGTATGGTGTGCAGCACGGGCCCCGGGGTCATCAACCGCCCCAAGTCCACCGTGCCATGCGGCCATACCGCCCGACCGTCCACGAGGAGAACGCCATGAGCACCAAGCCCGACATCGAGTTCATCGAGACGACCGAAGCGTCCGGCTGCTGCGGCGGCGGCTCCTGCGGTACAGGCGCCGCCCCGGCCGCCTCCGAGGGCACCGTCACCACCGTCTACAAGGTCACCGGCATGACCTGCGGCCACTGCGAAGGCGCCATCTCCGCCGAGGTCTCCGCGATCGCGGGCGTCAGCTCGGTGACCGCCGTCGCCTCGACCGGCCTGGTCACCGTCGTCTCCGAGGCCCCGCTCGACGAGGCGGCCGTACGCGCCGCCGTGGACGAGGCGGGCTACGAGCTGGCGGGCACCGCCTGAGCCGGACACCACCCGGGGCCGGGGCCGTACGGGAGCGTCCTTCGCGGCGCCCCGTACGGCCCGCCCGCGTTTTCGGGCGGACCCGGACGCGGCAGGGCCGGGCGAGCCCCCGCTCCCCCGGCGTACCCTCCGGGCGGCATCAGCGATATTTCGGACACGTGCGAACGTGATCCGCCTCTCATCGCACGCCCGAACCGAAGCCCCCGAAGGCCGTCCCGCGACGTCGGCCGAGCGACCGGAAAAGCCCATCGGCGATGGAATCCGGCCAGGTCAGCGGCATGATCACCAAATCTCGACGACCCCGCACGCCAGGGTCGAAACGACCCGCCGGACCGGACCCGGACCCCGTCGCGGAGGTACGTGTGATGCACAAGACCTTCACAAAGAGACCTAGATCACAGATATTGAGGGGTAACCATTGAGGCCCCTCCAGGGTCTAAATGGACGATGCCAGGAACGTCTTGGGGGACGTTCATGGGATGTCTTGGGGGACATCTCAGGCAAGCGTTGGCCGGGGCACGTGCCCGGGGAGCTTTGAGCGGCCCTCCCGTCGTACGTACCCCGGCATACCGCGCGAAATCTGCGGTCGCAGACACCCGGCCGGATCCCGTGGGGGGAATCCGCTCCGGGGATATGGGAAGCGCCCCGCTCGCCGACCCGGGGGGGGATCGGCGGCGGGGCGCTTTCCGCTATGCGGCTGTGCGCTCGCGCGATGTCGCGTGACGCGATCAGCGGGCCTCGACCGGGACGAAGTCACGGAGGACCTCACCGGTGTAGATCTGCCGCGGACGGCCGATCCGGGAGCCCGGCTCCTTGATCATCTCGTGCCACTGGGCGATCCAGCCGGGCAGCCGGCCGAGCGCGAAGAGCACGGTGAACATCTCGGTCGGGAAGCCCATGGCCCGGTAGATCAGACCCGTGTAGAAGTCGACGTTCGGGTAGAGCTTGCGCTCGACGAAGTAGTCGTCCGCGAGGGCGTGCTCCTCCAGCTTGAGGGCGATGTCGAGCAGCTCGTCGGACTTGCCGAGGGCCGAGAGGACATCGTGCGCCGCCGCCTTGATGATCTTCGCCCGGGGGTCGAAGTTCTTGTAGACGCGGTGCCCGAAGCCCATGAGCTTCACGCCGTCTTCCTTGTTCTTCACCTTGCGGATGAAGGAGTCGACGTCGCCGCCGGACGCCTGGATGCCTTCCAGCATCTCCAGCACCGACTGGTTGGCGCCGCCGTGCAGCGGACCCCAGAGGGCGGAGATGCCCGCCGAGATCGAGGCGAACATGTTCGCCTGCGAGGAGCCGACCAGCCGGACCGTGGAGGTCGAACAGTTCTGCTCGTGGTCCGCGTGCAGGATGAGCAGCTTGTCCAGGGCCGCGACGACGACCGGGTCCAGGTCGTACTCCTGCGCCGGGACCGAGAAGGTCATCCGCAGGAAGTTCTCCACGTACCCGAGGTCGTTCCGCGGGTAGACGAACGGGTGACCGATCGACTTCTTGTACGCGTACGCCGCGATCGTGGGCAGCTTGGCCAGCAGCCGGATCGTCGAGAGGTGGCGCTGCTTCTCGTCGAACGGGTTGTGGCTGTCCTGGTAGAACGTGGACAGGGCGCTGACGACGGAGGAGAGCATCGCCATCGGGTGGGCGTCACGCGGGAAGCCGTCGAAGAACCGCTTGACGTCCTCGTGGAGCAGCGTGTGCTGGGTGATCTCGTTCTTGAAGACGGCCAGCTCGTCGACCGTGGGCAGCTCGCCGTTGATGAGCAGATAGGCCACCTCGACGAAGGTGGAGCGCTCGGCCAGCTGCTCGATGGGGTAACCGCGGTAGCGCAGGATGCCCTGCTCGCCGTCCAGGTAGGTGATCGCGGATTTATAGGCGGCCGTGTTGCCGTAGCCGCTGTCCAGGGTCACGAGTCCTGTCTGGGCCCGGAGCTTCCCGATGTCGAAGCCCTTGTCACCGACGGTGCTCTCGACCACCGGGTAGGTGTATTCACCGTCCGCGTACCGCAGTACTACAGAGTTGTCGCTCACGTCATCCCTCACCGACGTAGTGCCTCTTCTTCGAGGTGCCCTGACTGTCTCTACCATCCCCCATTTGGCGCATGAGAGTGCACTCGGGGTCGGCCTTTGGGCCCATTGGCGGCACTGAGTGCCGCCAACCTGCTCATCCTGCCCCGTTCGCCCGGTTTCCGGAAGTCGGGGTGCCATTTCCCACCCCACCGGCTCGTGGGCTCCGCCAGCCGGACGAGCGCCCGGGATCAGCCGGCCGAGAGCCGGTGCGCCAGCGCCGTGAACCGTCTGCCTGCGGAAACCGTCCGGACCGCCTGTCCTATCGCCCGGCGGGAGCCGACCAGCACCACGAGTTTCTTGGCCCGGGTGACCGCGGTGTAGAGAAGATTCCGTTGCAGCATCATCCAGGCCCCGGTAGTGACGGGGATCACCACGGCCGGGTACTCGCTGCCCTGGGAGCGGTGGATGGTGACCGCGTAGGCATGGGCCAGTTCGTCCAGTTCGTCGAAGTCGTACGGCACCTCCTCGTCCTCGTCGGTCAGCACGGTGAGCCGCTGGTCGTCGAGGTGAAGGGCGGTGACGACGCCCACCGTGCCGTTGAAAACGCCGTTCCGGCCCTTCTCGTAGTTGTTGCGGATCTGGGTGACCTTGTCGCCGACCCGGAAAACTCGGCCACCGAAGCGTTTCTCGGCCACATCGGGCCGGGCGGGGGTGACGGCCTGCTGGAGCAGGCCGTTCAGCGCTCCGGCGCCCGCCGGGCCGCGATGCATCGGGGCCAAAACCTGAACATCCCGGCGAGGGTCCAGACCGAATTTGGCCGGAATCCTTCGCGCGGCCACATCGACGGCCAGCTTCCCCGCGTCCTCGGTCTCCTCCTCCACGAAGAGGAAGAAGTCCGGCAGACCGGTTGTGATCGGCTGCTCACCGGAGTTGATGCGATGGGCGTTGGTGACGACCCCGGACTGCTGGGCCTGGCGGAAGATCCGGGTGAGCCGGACGTGCGGCACCGGGCTGCCTTCGGCCAGCAGATCGCGCAGCACCTCCCCCGCCCCGACGCTGGGCAGCTGGTCCACATCGCCCACCAGCAGCAGATGCGCCCCGGGCGCCACGGCTTTCACCAGCTTGTTGGCGAGCAGCAGATCGAGCATGGACGCCTCGTCGACCACCACCAGATCGGCGTCGAGCGGGCGGTCCCGGTCGTAGGCGGCGTCCCCGCCGGGCTTCAGCTCCAGCAGCCGGTGGACGGTGGACGCCTCGGCGCCGGTGAGTTCGGCGAGCCGTTTGGCGGCGCGCCCGGTCGGGGCCGCCAGCACGACCTTGGCCTTCTTGGCGCGGGCCAGCTCGACCACCGAGCGGACGGTGAAGGACTTGCCGCAGCCGGGGCCGCCGGTCAGTACGGCGACCCGGCTGGTGAGCGCCAGCCGTACCGCCTCCTCCTGTCCGGGCGCCAGCTCGGCTCCGGTCCGGTCCGCGAGCCAGGACAGGGCCTTGTCCCAGGCGACGTCGTGGAAGGCTCCCAGACGGTCGTCGGGGGCCCTCAGCAGCCGTAGCGTCTGGGCGGCGAGGGACAGCTCGGCGCGGTGGAACGGGACCAGATAGACGGCTGTCACCGGCTCGCCGCCCTCCGGGCCCGGCAATCGCTCCCGGACGACCCCCTCCTCGTCGGCGGCGAGTTCGCCGAGGCAGTCGATGACCAGGCCGGTGTCGACCTGGAGCAGCTTGACCGCGTCGGCGATCAGCCGCTCCTCGGGCAGGAAGCAGTGGCCCTGGTCGGTGGATTGCGAGAGCGCGTACTGCAGCCCGGCCTTGACCCGGTCGGGGCTGTCGTGCGGGATGCCGACGGCCTGCGCGATCCGGTCGGCGGTGAGGAAGCCGATGCCCCAGACGTCGGCGGCGAGCCGGTAGGGCTGGTTCTTCACGACGGAGATCGAGGCGTCCTCGTACTTCTTGTAGATCCGGACCGCGATGGAGGTCGAGACGCCGACGCCCTGGAGGAACACCATCACCTCCTTGATGGCCTTCTGCTCCTCCCAGGCGGAGCCGATGAGCCGGGTGCGCTTGGGGCCGAGTCCGGGGACCTCGACCAGCCGCGCGGGCTCCTGCTCGATCACGTCCAGGGTCTCCGTACCGAAGTGGTCGACGATCCGTTCGGCGATCCGGGGTCCGATGCCCTTGATGAGTCCGGAGCCGAGATAGCGGCGGATGCCCTGGATCGTCGCGGGCAGCACCGTCGTGTAGTTCTCGACGGTGAACTGCTTGCCGTACTGCGGATGGGAACCCCATCGCCCTTCCATCCGCAGCGACTCGCCGGGCTGCGCGCCGAGGAGGGAGCCGACGACGGTCAGCAGGTCGCCGGAGCCGCGGCCGGTGTCGACGCGGGCGACCGTGTAGCCGTTCTCCTCGTTCGCGTAGGTGATCCGTTCGAGGACCCCTTCGAGTACTGACAGATTGGACATGGCACGACGCTACCGCCGTGGTCCGACAGCGTGGGGGCCTGTGGACAACCGGGGCGGCACGGCCCGGCCCGCGTCCGGCGGGACCGGTCACTCCCCCGCGACGTGCCGGGCGTAGCGGGCGGCCGTGTCGGCGAGTACCTCCGCCCCGTCCCCGCTCCACAGCGCCTCGTTGAAGATCTCCACCTCGACGGGTCCCCGGTAGCCCGCCGCGTCGACCCGGCGCCGCCAGCCCCGCAGATCGACGCAGCCGTCGCCGAGCCGGGCCCGCCCGTTGAGCGCCCCGGCGGGCAGCGGTGTGGTCCAGTCGGCGAGTTGGAAGCCGTGGATCCGGCCCTCGGCGCCCGCGCGCGCCACCTGGGCGGGGGCGTCCTCGTCCCACCACACGTGGTACGTGTCAACGACGACGCCGACCCGGGCGGGCGGGAAGCGCCCGGCGATCCGGAGCGCCTGGGCGAGGGTGGAGACGACGCAGCGGTCGGCGGCGTACATGGGGTGCAGCGGTTCGATCGCGAGCCGTACCCCCGCGTCCCCGGCGTACGGGACGAGTCCGGCCAGGGCGTCGGCGACCCGCTCCCTGGCGCCCGGCAGGTCCCGGTCGCCCGGCGGCAGTCCGCCGGAGACCAGGACCAGGGTGTCGGTGCCCAGGGCCGCCGCCTGGTCGACGGCGGCCCGGTTGTCGTCGACGGCGCGGGCCCGTGCGGCGGGGTCGGCCGAGGTGAGGAAGCCGCCCCGGCACAGACTGGTCACCCTCAGCCCGCTGTCCCGCATCAGCCGGGCCGCGGCGGCGGTGCCGTACGCCGTCACGGGTTCGCGCCAGAGTCCGGCGCCGGGGATGCCGAGCCGGGCGCAGCCGTCGGCGAGTTCGGGCAGGGAGAGCTGCCGTACGGTCATCTGGTTGACGCTGAGCCGTTCGAGGCCGCCGGGGGCCGGGAGCGCGGTCATCGGGGCTCCTCGCCGGTGAGCAGGGCCGCCATCAGGGCGGCGGCGCGTTCGGGGTCGGGCAGGAGGCCGAGCAGGTCGGCGAGCCGGTGGGCGCGGGCCAGATGGTCCGGCGGCCGGGCGGTGTGGTGGCCGCCGAGCATGGTGAAGCGGGGCTGGTGTCCGGCGAGCCAGGCCAGCAGCACCACCCCGGTCTTGTAATGCCGGGTGGGGGGTTCGAAGAGGTGCCGGGCGAGGTCGAGGGTCGGGTCGAGTACGGCTCTGAAGGCCGCCGTACCGGCTGTGTCGAGGGCGTGCAGGGCCCGGGCCGCCAGGGGTGCCAGTGGGTTGAGGACACCGAGCAGGGCGTCGCTGTGGCCGTGTTCGTCGCCCGCGATCAGCTCGGGATAGTGGTGGTCGTCGCCGGTGTAGCACCGTACGCCCGGCGGGAGCCGGCGGCGGAGGGCGATCTCGCGGGCCGGGTCGAGGAGGGAGATCTTGACGCCGTCGACCTTGCGGGGGTGGGCGCGGACGACGGCGAGCAGGGTCTCGGCGGCCCGGCCGGGGTCGGTGTCGCCCCAGTAGCCGCGGAGGGCGGGGTCGAAGGCGGGGCCGAGCCAGTGCAGGATCACCGGGCGCTCCGACTGCCGCAGCAGTTCGCCGTAGATCTCCTGGTAGTCCTCGGGGGACCGCGCGGTGGCCGCGAGGGCCCGGGAGGCCAGCAGGACGGCTCCGGCGCCGCAGCTCTCGACATGGGCGAGTTGTTCCTCGTACGCCCGGCGGATCGCGGGGAGTCCGGCCGGTCCCGTGAGCTGGTCCGTTCCGGCGCCGCAGACGAGGGCGCCGCCGGTGGCCGCGGCTTCGGCGGCCGTGCGGCGGATGAGTTCGGCCGCGGCGGGCCAGTCGAGTCCGGCGCCGCGCTGGGCGGTGTCCATGGCCTCGGCGACTCCGAGTCCGCGGGACCAGAGATGGTGGCGGAAGGCGAGGGTGGCGTCCCAGTCGACGGCGGCGGGGGCGGCCCGTTCGGCGGCTCCTGTAGTTCTGGTTACGGAAACCGCTCCTATAGGTGCCGTGTTCGCCGCCGCTTCCCCGGCCGGAGTGGTGGCGGCCACGACGTGCGCGGCGGCGAAGAACCGTCGGGAGGCGGAGGCCCGGGCAGCGGGCGGTACGGGCCGGGGGCCTGTGGGTTCCCAGGGCCGGGGGCCGTCCGCGGAATCCGGACGGTGGCCGGACGGGGGCCCGGTCACAGGGTCAGCTCCGGAACCTCGATCCGGCGGCCCTCGGCGGACGACCGGAGCCCCAGTTCGGCGAGTTGCACCCCGCGGGCGCCCGCCAGCAGATCGCTGTCGTACGGCTCCCCGAGGGCGACATGGCGCAGAAACAGCTCCCACTGTGCCTTGAAGGCGTTCTCGAAGGGCTGGTTGTCGGGGACTTCCTGCCAGTGGTCGCGGTAGGAGTCGGTGGTGGGCAGGTCGGGGTTCCAGACGGGGCGCGGGGTGGTGGACCGGTGCTGGATCCGGCAGCGGCGGGGCCCGGCCACGGCGGAACCCAGGACTCCGTCCACCTGGAACTCGACGAGTTCGTCCCGCATCACCCGGACCGCCCAGGAGGAGTTGATCTGTGCCACGGTCCCGCCGTCGAGCCGGAGGACGGCGTAGACGGCATCGTCGGCAGTCGCCTCGTACGGCTTGCCCCGCTCGTCCCAGCGGCGGGGGATATGGGTGCTGACCTGCGCCATCACACTGGTGACCCGGCCGAAGAGCCGTTCGAGCAGATAGGACCAGTGGGGGAACATGTCGACGGTGATGCCGCCGCCGTCCTCGGCCCGGTAGTTCCACGACGGCCGCTGGGCCGGTTGCCAGTCGCCTTCGAAGACCCAGTAGCCGAACTCGGCGCGGACGGAGAGGATCTCGCCGAAGAAGCCACCGTCGATCAGGCGTCTCAGCTTCAGCAGTCCCGGCAGGAAGAGCTTGTCCTGGACGACGCCGTGGCGGATCCCGGCCGACCGGGCCAGCCGGGCCACCTCCAGGGCGTCGGCGAGTCCGGTCGCCGTCGGCTTCTCCGTATAGACGTGTTTGCCCGCGGCGATCGCCCGGATCAGCGCGTCGGGGCGGGCGGCGGTGATCTGGGCGTCGAAGTAGACGTCGACCGTGCCGTCGGAGAGTACGGAGTCGAGATCGGTGTCCCAGTGGCGCAGTCCGTGGCGCTCGGCGATGGCGCGGAGCGCCGGTTCGCGGCGGCCGACGAGTACGGGTTCGGGCCGCAGGGTCCGGCCGTCGCCGAGATCGAGGCCGCCCTGGTCCCGCAGGGCGAGCAGGGACCGGACGAGATGCTGGCGGTAACCCATCCGCCCGGTGACGCCGTTGAGGGCGATCCGTACGGTTCCGCTGTCCATGGCGCTGCCTCCGGGCTCGTCGGTTCGCCGGGCGGTGGTGTGCACGGCCGTGGGACCTCGTGCGTTCCATGGGTCCCGGCGGGCGGGCGGCCCGCTCGGCACCGGCGCGGCGGACGGGACGAACCGGCCGCGTACGGCTGGATTCCAGCAGGTCGTGATGGTTCGGGGGATTCGGCAAGCGCTTTCTTCGCGGGAGGACGCTAGCCTGCCGACAGCGGCCCGGACAAGGGTCACGGCCCGTATCCCGCGGAGGGAAGCGATGACAATCACTCTGGCGGATGTCGCCGCACGGGCCCGGGTGTCCCCGGCGACCGTGTCCCGGGTGCTCAACGGCAACTATCCGGTCGCCGCCTCCACCCGGGAGCGGGTGCTGCGGGCGGTCGACGAACTGGATTACGTCCTGAACGGACCGGCCAGTTCACTCGCCGCGGCCACCTCCGACCTGGTCGGCATCATGGTCAACGACATAGCGGACCCCTTCTTCGCGATCATGGCGGGGGCCGTCCAGGGCGAGATCGGCGGCAAGGGCTCGGGGCGCGGCGGCGGCGAGAAGCTGGCCGTGGTCTGCAATACGGGCGGATCGCCGGAGCGTGAACTCACCTATCTCACCCTGCTCCAGCGGCAGCGGGCGGCGGCCGTGGTGCTGACCGGCGGCGCGCTGGAGGATCCCGGGCATATGGCCGCGATGTCGGCGAAGCTGGTCCGGCTGGCCGACGCGGGCACCCGGATCGTGCTCTGTGGACGGCCCCCGGTGCCGGGGACCAATGCCGTACTCGCGGCTCTCGTCTTCGACAACTTCGGTGGCGGGCGGCGATTGACGGAACATCTTTTGTCCCTCGGACACCGCAGGATCGGCTACGTCGCCGGGCCCGCGGAACGTACGACGACCCGGGCCCGGCTGGAGGGCCACCGGGCGGCGCTGCGCGCGGCGGGGATCGGTACGGACCAGGAGCGGCTGACCCTGAACGGGCCGTACGCCCGCCGGTCGGGGTATGACGCGACGCTGGAGCTGCTGCGGCGCGAACCCGGTCTGACCGCCGTGGTCGCGGCCAATGACACGGTGGCGCTGGGAGCCTGCGCGGCCCTGCGGGACCGGGGGCTGCGGATTCCGGAGGACGTCTCCGTCGCGGGTTTCGACGATCTGCCGTTCTCGGTGGACGTGGTTCCGGCGCTGACGACGGTACGGCTGCCGCTGTTCGAGGCGGGCGCGCGGGCGGGGCGGCTGGCGATGGGCGCGGAGGAGGCCCCGCCTGGGGGTATCGCGACCATCGAGGCGGAGTTGCTGGCCCGTTCGTCGACGGCGCCGCCCCGGGGGTGAACCGGGCCGGGCGGGTACCGGTTCTCCGGCGCCGCGGGCGGTCAGTGGACGACGGAGACGATCCGGCAGGCGGCGACGGCCAGTCGGCGGTCGCCCTCGACACCGGCCAGGGGCAGGGCCTCGGCCGGTTCGATCCCCCGGGCGCACAGCAGCCAGGCGGTCTCGGTGTCAAACCGTACGGTCGTCTCGGCCGGGCCGGGTTCCGGGTGGGCGAGGGACCAGTGGTGCCCGGCGGCGGCCGAGGCGGTTTCGTCGGGAGGCCCGGGAGCGGGGGCCTTGGTGGCGGTCCAGGTTCCGGCGCCCGGGCCGGTCACGACGACCCGGACCCGGGTTCCGTCGGGGGCGTCGATATCGCGGAGGGTGTGTGGCAGGGCCCTCATGAAGGTGTCGACGACCAGTGAGACCGCGACCGGGTCGGGGTCGGTGCCGCTGCCGGTGGCGCGGCGGATCTGCTGACGGTGGGTCCAGAACTCGGTGAACTCCCGGGCGCAGTCGAGCCACATGGGCGCCGGGTCGGCTCCGGCCCAGGAGACGCCGAGCGACGGGGCGCCGGGATCGGCCGCCGCGAAGAAGCGGGTGACCTGGCGCCCGATCAGTTCCAGGGTGTCGACGAGCGCCGCGGGGCTGATCCGGGCGCAGGCGTCGACCCACTCCTGGTTGACGCGGTGGATGAAGGTCTCCAGGGTTTCGCCCGGCGCGAAGGACGGGCCCTCGCGATGGGCGTCGCGGTCGCGTCCGAGCCGGCCGTAGTAGTCGCCGAGGAGATGGGCCGCCAGATCGCGCACGGTCCAGCCGGGGACGGCCTCGCGCCGCCAGTCGGCCGGTGCAAGCGACCGGAGATCGGCCAGCAGCGCCGTGTGCTCGCGGGCGAAGTGGGGGCGGGCGTCGACGGGGACTCCGAGCCGGGCGTGGTCGGTGGCCGGGCGGTCGCGATGGGGTCCCATGCGTCCCCAGGGTGGCAGGCGGCGGCCCGCGGGGCCATGGAATTCCTCGCGCCGCGACGGGCGCGCGGGGGCGGTGGCCGTGGCGCGGATCTTTCCCGGAAAGCGGGTTTGCGGTCCCGCGAGACGGGAAAACCATTGACTGAGTCAAAGGAAAACTCGGGGGAACGGGGAGGTGGTGGACGTGGTGATCCAGGAGGTTCGCGCGTTCAACCGGTTCTATACGAATCTCATCGGCGCGCTGGACTACAGCAAGCATCTGTACACGCCGTACACGCTCACGGAGTCGCGGGTGCTGTACGAGCTGGCGCACAGCCCGCGGACGGACGCGGCCGACCTGCGGGTCGAGCTGTCGCTGGACGCGGGGTATCTCAGCAGACTGCTGGGGAAGTTCGAGCGGGACGGGCTGGTGGAGCGGGCCAAGTCGCTGGAGGACAACCGGCGGCAGCGGATCACGCTCACGGGGCGGGGCCGGGAGGCGGCGACCCTGCTCGACGAGCGGTCCCGGGAGGCGGTGGGGGTGCTGGTGTCCCGGGTGCCGGCCGAGGAGCGCGAGCGGCTGGTGGCGGCGCTGCGGACGGTTCGGGAGGCGCTGGCGCCGGGCCGGGCCGCCGGGGCGGAGGGCCCGGTGCTGCGCGAGCCCGCGCCCGGGGAGCTGGGCTGGACGGTGGCCCGGCACGGCGCGCTGTACGCGGCGGAGTACGGGTGGAACACGGAGTTCGAGGGCCATGTCGCGCGGATCGTGGGCGACTTCGCCCGGGACCGCGATCCGGAGCGGGAGCGGATGTGGATCGCGGAGCTGGACGGCCGTCCGGTGGGTTCGGTGATGTGCGTCCGGGACGAGACGGAGGAGGGGACGGCGCGGCTGCGGCTGCTGCTGGTGGAGCCGGAGGCCCGGGGCCACGGGATCGGTGAGCGGCTGGTGGGCTCGGTGGTGGAGTTCGCCCGGGAGCGGGGTTACCGGGATCTGGTGCTGTGGACCAATGATGTGCTCGGCGGGGCCCGCCGGATATATCAGCGGGCCGGTTTCACCCTGGTCGCGGAGGAGCCGCACCATTCGTACGGGGTGGATCTGGTCGGTCAGGACTGGCGGCTCGGTCTGGGCGGGCGGGAGGCGGTGCCGGGATGAGCCGGACGACGGGCCGGGGCGCCGGTACGGGCCGGGGAGGCCCGGGTTCGCCCGGCGGACCGATGGGGCTGGTGGATCCGGTGGGTCCGGTGAGCCGGACGAGTCCGGTGGATCCACGCGGGCCGCGGGAAGCCGGGTGGAGATTCGCCTTCTCGACGCTGGGGGTGCCGGGGATGCCCGCCGCCGAGGTGGCCGTGCTCGCGGCCGATACGGGCTATCAGGGGGTCGAGGTCCGGGCGCATCCGGAGGAGCCGGTGCATCCGGGGATCGGGCGGCGCGACCGGGCGGCGGTGGCGCGGGCGTTCGAACGGGCGGGAGTCGGGGTGCTGGCCGTCTGCGGATATCCCCGGGTCGCGGCGGCGGGCCCGGACGGTCCGGTCCTGGCCGAGATCGCGGATCTGGTGGAGCTGGCGGGTGATCTGGGGGCGCCGTTCGTCCGGGTCTTCCCCGGGGGCGCCGTCCCGGATACCGGAGGCGGTGCGCCCGGAGCCGGTGACGCCGTGGCGGCGCGGCGGCTGGCCGTGGCGGCGCGGGCGGCGGCGCCACGGGGGGTGCGGATTCTGCTGGAGACGCATGACTCGCATCGCACGGGCGAATCGGTGGCCCGGGTCCTCGGCCTGGCCGGGGCGCCGGGCTCCGGCGGCGGGGCCGACGGCGGATCTCTCGCGGAGTCCGGTGCGGGACCGGGGGCGGGATCCGGCGCCGGGAGCGGACCCGGGGCGGTCTGGGACGTACTGCATACCTGGTTGGGCGGGGAGTCCCCGGAGGGGACCCTGCGGGCGCTCGGGGGTTCGGTGGGCTATGTCCAGGTGAAGGACGTGGCGTCGCGGGAGGACCTGGCGCCGCTGGCGCTGGGCGAGGGAGTGCTGCCGCTGGCGGACGTGCTGGCCCGGGTCAGCGGGCGGACATGGCTGAGCTGGGAGTACGAGAAGCGCTGGGCTCCGGAGGCGGCGGAGTT
Organism: Streptomyces sp. NPDC020875; assembly: GCF_040641415.1. Taxonomy (NCBI): domain Bacteria; kingdom Bacillati; phylum Actinomycetota; class Actinomycetes; order Kitasatosporales; family Streptomycetaceae; genus Streptomyces; species Streptomyces sp. NPDC020875. Next base: position 121,159 of record NZ_JBFADP010000010.1, read on the forward strand.
GCCGGGGCTGCTGGTGCCGGGGCGGGAGTATCTGGAGCGGCTGATCGGGAGAGGGATATGACGGCAATTCCGCCGACGAGGAGGGCGGCGGAGAGCCAGCCGAGTGGGGTGATCCGTTCGCCGAGGAGCAGTGCGGCCGACGACATGCCGAAGAAGGGCACGAGCAGGGAGAAGGGGGCGACGGAGGAGGCGGGGTAGCGGCGCAGCAGATATCCCCAGGCGCCGAAGCCGAAGACGGTGGCGCCCCAGGCCAGGTAGAGGACGGTGCCGATCCCGCCCGGGTCGAGGCCGCGCAGGGCGTTCTCGATCTCCCCGGGGCCTTCGAAGAGGAAGGAGAGCGCGAGCAGGGGCAGTACGGGGACGACGGAGACCCAGATCATGAAGTTGAGGGCGTCCGGCGGGGCGGCCCTGCGGGTCAGCACATTGGACACGCCCCAGCAGAGGGCGGCGGCGAGGACCAGGGTGAAGCCGGTGAGCGGGGCGGAGGCGCCCCGGTCGACGGCGGCGACGGCGATCCCGCCGAGGGCGACGGCCATCCCGGCGATCCTGGTGCGCCCCGGGCGCTCGTGAAGGAAGGCGGCGGCGATCAGGGCGGTGAAGACGGCCTGGATCTGGAGGACGAGCGATGAGAGCCCGGCGGGCATCCCCTGGTCCATGCCGATGAAGAGCAGACCGAACTTGGCCACTCCGAGGGCGAGCCCGACGCCCATGATCCACTTCCAGGCGACCTTGGGGCGGCCTACGAGGAAGACCGCGGGTACGGCCGCGACCAGGAAGCGGAGGGCGGAGAGCAGCAGGGGCGGGAAGTGTCCGAGGCCGACCTCGATGATGACGAAATTGACGCCCCAGACGGCGGTGACCACGACGGCGAGGGCGATATGTGCGGGTCGCATGAGGGGAGCATCACCCGGCGGAACCATGTAGCACCAGCACGGATTCCTTTATGGTGAGATTCAGTATTGCTTAATCATCGGGCGGGGTCGGGGCGTCACCGCCGTGGCGGCCGCCCCGACCGCCCGCACCACCCCGGCCATCCCGACCGCCGCGGCCCCGCCGCCCGGACGGCGCGGGGGCCGACACCGGAGGAAGGCCGCGGATGCTCGATCTGGGACGGCTGCGGGCGCTGCACGCGGTCTGGGTGCACGGTTCGGTCGCCGCCGGGGCCACAGCCCTCGGCTACACCCCGTCGGCGGTCTCGCAGCAGATCACCAAGCTGGAGCGGGAGACCCGTACACCCCTGCTGGAGCGGCGGGGCCGGGGGGTGGCCCTCACCGACGCCGGGGTCCAGCTCGCGACCACGGCCCGGGAGCTGCTGGCGATCGTGGAGCGGGCCGAGACGGTGCTGGAGGAGCGCCGGGGCAAGCCCGCGGGACGGCTGACGATCGCCGCGTTCGCCTCGGCGGCCCGGGGCCTGCTGCCCGGCACGCTCGCGGCGCTGGAGCGGGCGCATCCGGGGCTGGACGTCCGGATGACCGAGGTCGATCCGCATCTCTCGGTGGATCTGGTGGCCCGGGGCAGTGTCGATCTCGCGGTCGCCCATGACTGGGACATCGCGCCGCTGCCCGCGCCGGAGGGCGTCGAGCAGGCGGTGATCGGGGACGACCTCTGCGATCTGCTCGTTCCCGACGGGCATCGGCTGGCCGGGCGGACCGGGGTGCGGCGCGAGGAGCTGACCGGCGAGCGGTGGATCTGCCAGCCGCCGGGGACGGTCTGCCACGACTGGCTGATCCGTACGCTGCGTACGGCGGGGTGCGAGCCCGATCTCGTCCATCAGGCGGAGGAGAACCACACCCAGATCGCGCTGGTGGCCGCCGGTCTCGGGATCGCCGTGATGCCCCGGCTGGGGCGGGGGCCGCTCCCGGCGGGAGTCACGGCGGTGCCGCTCGACCCCGTACCGCGGCGGCGGCTCTACGCGCTCTGGCGCACCCGCGCGGCCCGGCGGCCCGCCATCGGCGCGACGGTGACGGCGCTTCAGGAGCGGTTCGCCCCGCACGCCGGGGAGCGGCCGGAAACGGTGGGGTCGGCGGGCCTCTGACGTCCGCTCATGATCCCGGCGCGGGGCGCCGGGTGGCGGCCGCGAGCCCGGGGACGATCTTCACAAAGGGGTCCGGAGGGGACTCCGACACGGGCGGGCATTGGTCCGAACCATTAATCAAGAGGTCCACACCACCCCATCCACAAAACCTTCACATCTTTCACAATCTTTCACCAGCGCGCCCGTCGGCACCCCGATGACCATTCATTTTTATACTCGCGGGTCTTATTGCCCTACCTACACATTGGCAGTTAGTTTCAGCTCCGTCCGAGCGATTCTGGACGTTTCCTTCAACTCCCTTGCCAGCAAGGCCGGAAGGAGCACCCCCATGCACGATGCGCACCACCAGCTCTCCCCGCACACCCAGGCCCGGGTCTCCAGGCGTACGCTGCTCGCCGCGACCGCGGTCGCCTCCGCCGTCGTGACCGCGGGCGCCGCGCCCGCGGTCGCCGGGACGGCACGGCACAGACCTGACCGGGACGCCAAACTCAAGAAGCTCATCGCCCGGATGAGCCTCGAACAGAAGGTGGGCCAGCTCTTCGTCCACTGGTTCTCCGGGTACGACGCGCACAACCCCGAGCCCGCGCACGCCGCCGACAACCTCCGGCGCAACGGGTACAGCACGCCCGCCGAGATCGTGAAGAACTACCACCTCGGCGGTGTCATCTACTTCGGCTGGTCCAACAACGTCCGCAACCCGCGGCAGCTGGGCGGCCTCTCCAACGACCTGCAGAAGGCGGCGCTCAGCCAGCCGAACTCGGTCCCGCTGGTTGTCTCCATCGACCAGGAGCACGGCGGTATCGTCACCCGGGTCGGCCTGCCCGCCACCCAGCTGCCCGGCGCGATGGCGCTCGGCGCCTCCGGCTCCCGCGGCGACACCCGTACCGCCGCGTTCATCGCCGGTACGGAGCTGGCGGCGATGGGCATCCGGGAGAACTACGCCCCGGTCGCCGACGTCAATGTGAACCCGGCCAACCCGGTCATCGGCATAAGGTCCTTCGGTTCGGACCCGGCCGCCGTGGCCCGGCTGGTCGCGGCCCAGGTCGACGGCTACCAGGCGGCGGGCGTCTCCGCCTGCGCCAAGCACTTCCCGGGCCACGGCGACACCGGCCAGGACAGCCACACCGAGCTGCCGGTGATCACCCACACCCGCGCGGAGTGGGAGCGGCTGGACGCGCCGCCGTTCCGGGCCGCCATCAAGGCCGGGATCGACTCGATCATGACGGCGCATCTCCAGGTCGCCGCCCTGGACCCGAGCAACGACCCCGCCACGCTCTCCAAGCCGATCATCACGGGCATCCTCCGTGAGGAGCTGGGCTTCGACGGCGTCATCGTGACGGACGCCCTCAACATGCGGGGCGTACGGACCAAGTACGGCGACGAGCGCATCCCGGTCCTGGCCCTCAAGGCGGGCGTGGACCAGCTGCTCTTCCCGGAGTCGCTGCCGATCGCCTGGAACGCGGTGGTCAAGGCCGTCCGGGACGGCGAGCTGACCGAGGCCCGGATCGAGGAATCGGTCCTGCGGATCCTGCGGCTGAAGGAGAAGCGGGGGATGCTCGGCGACCCCGTCGTCTCCCTCTCCCGGCTGGACCGGGTCGTCGGCAACCGGAAGCACCGGGCCGCCGCCGACCGGATCACCGACGACACCACGACCCTGCTGGTCAACAAGGGCGGCGCGCTGCCGCTCAGCAAGCGCCGGCAGAAGAACGTCCTGGTCGTCGGGGTCAACCCGGCCTCGCCCACGGGCACGGACCGCCCCGGGACCACGGTGGCCGCGGAGACGCTGTCCGGGCTCGGGTTCAGCGCCACGGCGATCGGCTTCACCGGGAACGCGGCCCTCACGCCCGCCGCGATCGAGGCCGCCGTCGCGGACGCCCGCGGCCGGGACGCCGTCGTGGTCCACACCTCGAACGTGGGGGCGACCAGCCCGCAGCGCACCCTCGTCGCCGAGCTGGTGAAGACCGGGGTCCCGGTCGTCCATCTCGCGGTCGGCAACCCGTACGACATCGCCCGGCTCTCCGGAGTCGCCGCGTCGGTGGCCTCGTACGGCTGGACCGAGGCCGAGGTCCGTTCCGCGGCCCGGGTGATCGCGGGCAAGGTGGACCCGGAAGGCCGCCTGCCGGTGCCGGTGCTGAACGCGGACAACCCGGCGCAGGAGCTGTACCGCGTCGGCCACGGCCTGTCGTACGACGACTGACGTTCGACGCCACGCGACAACGGCCGACGGCCCGCCGGAGCATTCGCTCCGGCGGGCCGTCGCCGTACGCACCCCTGAGGAAACCTGAGGAATCCTGAGGAATCAGGCGGTCAGCGGCGCAGGCCGCGCTCCCGCTTGACGTCCTGCTGGTCGAGGCGGACGTCGAACTTCGTCAGCCGCTTCGCCTTGTCCTCGTCCTGCTGGACGGCGGCCGGGGCGACCCCGGCCCACTTCAGCAGCGACGCCGTCGCCGCCGCGCGCTGATCGGCGGGCAGCTGGGCGATGTTGGCCCCGTGGTTGCCGCCGGGCACCGTGTAGACATAGCTGTCCCGGGCGCCCTTGCCCAGCCGGAACGGTTCGGCGCTCCACGGGTCGTTGCCGCCGTTGACGAACATCATCTGCCGGGCGTTGTCACGGACCCAGCGGTCGACGTCCTTCATGGCGTTCTTCTTGAACCGCATCGGGATGTCCCGCGGCACGAAGTTCCGCGGCGGCTGGTAGCCGTAGCGGCTCAGCCCCTTCAGGTGCGGCTGCTCGACGTCGGGCGAGCCCAGCTCCGTACCGGCCTGGTAGTAGTACGGCGTGTAGGGCGCCAGTCCCTGGTCGGTGTAGAAGGAGAAGCCCGAGATCTCGTCGATCGAGTTCCACAGCTCCTGGTCGGTCGCGGTCTTCGCGTCCGGGATCACACCGCAGTTGGCGTCCAGGTTGTACTGCCAGTAGCCCCAGGTGTAGTCGAGGACGACGGCTTCGAAGGCCCGGTCGAGCGAGCCGATGGTGTTGAAGGTGCGGTTGTTGGCCGCCGCCCAGTCGGTGTAGATCTTCGACAGCGCGTCCCGGCGGACCAGGGCCTCCTTCTGCACCCCGTTCAGCCGGTCGCGGCACTCCTTCGAGCCCACACCGGCGAGGAAGCGGTCGTACGCCGAGTCCTCGTCGTTGCGGACGTCGTTCGGGGCCACATAGGCGACGACGCCGTCCATGTCGCGCGGGTAGAAGCGCTCGTAGTACGTGGCGGTCATGCCGCCCTTGGAGCCGCCGGTGGAGACCCACTTGCGGTCGTAGATCCCCTTCAGCGCGCGGTGGATCCGGTGCTGGTCGCTGGCGGCCTGCCAGATGTCCAGCTTGGACCAGTCGGCGGGCGCGGGCCGGGACGGGGTGAAGAAGCGGTACTCCATGGAGACCTGGTTGCCGTCGACGATGGCCGTCGGCTCACTGCGCCGGGGGTTGGTGTTCAGCCCGTACCCGGAGGTGAAGAAGACGGTGGGGCGGCTGGTGTCCTTGTGCAGCAGGGTCAGCCGCTGCTGGAAGGTGCCCTTGCGCGGATTGCGGTGGTCCACCGGCTGGGTGTAGTTGAGGACGAAGAACCGGTACCCGGGGTACGGCTTCTCCTCGATCAGGCTCATGCCGGGTATCGCGAGGATCCGGTCCTTGATGTCCGCGGTCGCCGGTGCCCCGGCGGCTTCGGCGGCCGGCTCGGCGGCGGTGGCCGCCCCGGCCGTCGCGCCGGTCGCGCTCACGGTGCCGATGAGCAGCGCGAGCGGGAGCACTCCCCTGAGCGCCTTACGCATGAACCCTCCCCTGACTTGTCGTGGGTCGCCGTGAACCTAGCGGCGCGAGGGTGTCCGCCGCCAGACCCCAACGGCCATGACCTGCGAAGACTTTGCCCAGGAAGCCGCGAAACGGGATCTTTCACATGACTTTTCGGACTCGATACGAGTTCGGAATCCGGACACGAGGGTTCGGACCCCGGTAAATGACGGCGTCTCAGCAGAGGATCCAGCCGGTTTTGGCGCCATGGCCCGAGATGGATCCGGTGGCTCTGACACACCGTCCGGGGGCATGGACCTTCCGGGGTCCCGCCTGCCGGGTGTAGCGGCCCTCGTCCACCACGGGCCACGCCCCGTACACCTGGATCGAGAGCCGCATCGGCCGGGGCGCGCCCGCCTTGTGGGCGACGGTGACCGCGCAGACGTACCGCCCCTTCTGGAACACCCTCAGCTCCCCGGTGCGGAAGGCCATCCGCTTCACCATCCGGCCCGCGCAGGCCGCCGCCGTGACGCGGACGGCGGTCCCGGCGGGCACGACGGCGGAGGCGGGCACGCGGGCGGCCGGGCCGGGGGCGTTGACCCGGGCGACGGCGGCTTCGGTACCCGGGTCGGCGAGGGTCAGGGTCGTCACCGCCAGCAGTACGGCGAGACCGTACGTCAGCAGCCGCCGCGCCCTCGCCAGGGCCGTGCCCGGGCCCCGCCGCCCGCTCCGCCCGTCCGCCGTGCCGCCCGCGCGTCCGACGGTTCTTCTGAGCTTCAGCACTGCCGTATCCCCTCACCCGTGACGGTGTCCTCGGCCGGTGCGCCCGGCCGACCGTCCGGAAACGGCTCGTTCCGCCGCCCGGGCGCCGTCGGTGCGCGGTCCGTATGTGCCTACGACGTGTCGGGAAGCCGGAACGGTTGTCCGGGCCCCTGTCCCGATCCCGTGACGGGCCCCCGGGCGGGGCATGCGGGCGGGCCGGGCGGCCTCGTACCGAGGAGATCCGGTGCGGGGCTCGTACGGGGCCGAAGGCCGGGCAGGGGCCGGGCGGGGGACGGTACGGAACCGGGACGGGCCCGTACCGGTACGCGCCGGAGCCGGGACGGAGCCGCTACGGCCCCGGGCCCGGCTGCCCGTCAGCCGACCGCCACCGGGGCGCGCTCCCCGCCGCTGTCACCGTCCCGCCCGTCGCCGCCGTCGCCGCCGTCCGTGGACTCGCCGGTGAAGGTACGCCAGAGGGTGGCGTATCGGCCGTCGCGGGCCAGCAGTTCCTCGTGGGTGCCGTCCTCCGCGACCCGGCCGCCCTCCATCACGACCACCCGGTCGGCCCTGGCCGCCGTGGTCAGCCGATGGGCCACGACCAGGGTCGTCCGACGGCCGGTGAGCCGGTCGGTGGCCTGGTTGACCTGGGCTTCGGTGGCCAGGTCGAGCGCGGCCGTCGCCTCGTCCAGCAGCAGGATGTCGGGGTCGACCAGCTCGGCCCTGGCCAGGGCTATCAGCTGGCGCTGTCCGGCGGAGAGATTGCGTCCCCGTTCGGCGACCTCGTGCAGATATCCGCCGTCCAGGGTGGCGATCATGTCGTGGGCGCCGACCGCGCGGGCCGCCGCCTCCACCTCGGCGTCCTCGGCGCCGGGGCGCCCGTAGGCGATGGCGTCCCGGACGGTCCCGGCGAAGAGATACGCCTCCTGCGGGACGACGCCCAGCCGGTGCCGGTAGGCGGTCGTGTCCAGTTCGCGCAGGTCGACGCCGTCGGCGGTGACCCGGCCGCGGGTCGGATCGTAGAACCGGGCGACCAGCTTGACCAGGGTCGACTTGCCCGCACCGGTCTCGCCGACGAAGGCCACGGTCTGTCCGGCGGGTATCCGCAGATCGATCCCGGTCAGGGCCCGTTCCTTCACCCCCGGAGCGGCGCCCGGTTCCGGCTTCCGCGCCGGGGACTCCGCCGCCGGTACGGTCCCGTCCGCGCCCGGCTCCCCGTCCTCGGCGACGGCAGCGGCGACGACCGGGGCTCCCGTGCCCGTGTAGGCGAAGTCGACGCCCTCGAAGGCGATCTCGCCCCGCAGCTCGCGGACCGGCGCGGGCCGCGCCGCCGGGCTGGTCGACGGCTCCTCCTCCAGCAGTTCATGGATCCGCCCGAGGGAGACGGCGGCCTGCTGATAGCCGTCGAAGACCTGGGAGAGCTGCTGGACGGGGGCGAAGAACAGATCGATGTAGAGGAGGTACGCCACCAGGGCGCCGGTCGTCAGGGTGCCCGCCTCGATCCGGTTGGCGCCCACGATCAGTACGGCCGCGGCGGCCACCGAGGCCAGCAGCTGGACGAAGGGGAAGTAGACCGAGATCAGCCACTGGCCGCGGATCCTGGCCTGCCGGTAGCCGTCGCTTCCGGCCGCGTAACGCGCCCGGCCCTTCTCCTCGCCGCGGAACGCCTGGACGATCCGCAGCCCGGACACCGACTCCTGGAGGTCGGCGTTGACCCCGCTGACCCGCTCCCGGGCCAGCTCGTACGCCTTCACGCTCTCCCGGCGGAAGAAGTACGTCCCCACGATCAGCAGCGGCAGGGTGGCGAAGACGACCAGGGCCAGGGAGGCGTCGATGACGACCAGGACCACCAGGACGCCGAGGAAGGTGACGACCGAGACGAAGGCCGTGACCAGACCGGTCTGGAGGAAGGTGGAGAGCGCGTCGACGTCGGTCGTCATCCGCGTCATGATCCGGCCGGTCAGCTCGCGCTCGTAGTAGTCGAGACCGAGCCGCTGGAGCTGGGCGAAGATCCGCAGCCGGACCGAGTAGAGCACCCGCTCACCGGTCCGTCCGGTGGCCCGTGTCTCGCCGACCTGCGCCGCCCACTGCACCAGTACGGCGGCGAGCGCCAGCCCCGAGGCGACCCAGACCGCGCCCAGCGCCGCCTGCTCGACGCCTTGGTCGACGCCGTGCCGGATCAGTACGGGCAGCAGCAGGCCCATGCCCGCGTCCACCGCCACCAGCAGCAGGCTGAGCAGCAGCGGCGGGCCGAAGCCGCGCAGCAGCAGCCGCAGTCCGCGCCGCTCGCGGTCGGGCCGGACCGCCCGCTCCTCGTCGATGTCCGGGGTGGCGTCGGCCGGGGGCAGCGCCGCGACCCCGGCGAGCAGTTCGGGGGTGGCGTCCGGGGCGGCGGCCCCGGGGACGGCCGTCTCGTCCCTCACCCACAGCCGGGGGGTGATGCCGCGCTCCGGGTCGTAGGCGGAGCCGGCGTCCAGGTCGAGGGCCGTTTCGAGGTCGAGGGCACCGTCCCGGCCGGGCTCCTCCACCGCCCCGTCGAGGGCGGGGGCGTGGCCCGGGGAGACCCCGCCCAGCTCGTCCGGGTCGGTGAGCAGCCGCCGGTAGAGGGCGGAGCTTTCCACCAGTTCGTCATGGGTGCCGATGGCGGTGAGCCGTCCGCCGTCGAGGACGGCGATCCGGTCGGCGAGGTTGAGGGTGGAGCGGCGGTGGGCGATCAGCAGGGTGGTCCGGCCCGCCATCACCGACCGCAGCGCCTCGTGGATCTCGTGCTCGACCCGGGCGTCGACGGCGGAGGTGGCATCGTCCAGCAGCAGCAGCCTGGGGTCGGTGAGGATGGCCCGGGCCAGGGCGATCCGCTGGCGCTGGCCGCCGGAGAGGGTCAGGCCGTGCTCGCCGACCCGGGTGTCGTAGCCGTCGGGGAGTTCGGCGACGAAGCCGTCGGCGCGGGCGGCCCGGGCGGCGGCCTCGATCTCCTCGTCCGTGGCGTCGGGCTTGCCGTAGGCGATATTGGCCCGGACGGTGTCGGAGAAGAGGAAGCTGTCCTCGGGGACGAGGGCGATCGCGGAGCGCAGGGACGCCAGGGTCAGTTCGCGGACGTCGTGGCCGCCGACGAGGACGGCGCCCCGGTCGACGTCGTAGAACCGGGGCAGCAGCAGGGAGACCGTGGACTTTCCGCTGCCGGACGCGCCGACGACGGCCACGGTCTCACCGGCGCCGATCTCCAGGGAGAAGCCGTCGAGGACCGGCCGGGCGGTGTCGCCCGTGCCGTAGCCGAAGCCGACGTCGTCGAACTCGACGGTGGCGGGGGCGTCGGCGGGCAGTTCCTTCGTGCCGTCCTTCAGGGCGGGCTTCGTGTCGATCAGCTCCAGTACCCGCTCGGCGCCCGCGCGGGCCTGCTGGCCGACGGTGAGCACCACGGCCAGCATCCGGACCGGCCCGACGAGCTGCGCGAGATAGGTGGAGAAGGCGACGAACGTACCGAGGGTGATCTCGCCCCGGGTCGCCAGCCAGCCGCCGACGGCGAGCATCGCGACCTGGCCGAGGGCGGGGATGGCCTGGAGGGCCGGAGTGTAGCGGGAGTTCAGCCGGATCGTCCGCAGCCGGGCGGCGAAGAGGTTCCGCCCCGCGTCGCGCAGCTTGGCCGACTCCTGGCCCTCCTGGCCGAACCCCTTGACGACCCGGACGCCCGAAACGGCGCCGTCGACGACGCCCGCGACGTCCGCCGCCCGGCTCTGCGCGTACCAGGTCGAGGGGTGGAGCTTGGCCCGGCTGCGCCCGGCGACCCACCACAGGGCGGGGCCGACGGCGAGCGCGATCAGGGTCAGCGGCAGCGACAGCCACGCCATGATCACCAGGGAGACGAGGAAGAGCAGCCCGTTCCCGATGGTCATCGGGAGCATGAAGAGCAGACTCTGGATCAGCTGGAGATCACTGGTGGCCCGGCCGACGACCTGGCCGGTGGACAGCTCGTCCTGGCGGCGGCCGTCGAGCCCGGTGATCGTGTCGTACATCCCGGTACGGAGATCGTGCTGGATGTCGAGGGCCAGCTTTCCGCCGTAGTAGCGGCGGACGTACGTCAGGGCGTAGACGATCACGGCGGCGGCGATCAGCAGCCCGGTCCACAGGGCGAGGGAGCCGGAGCCCGAGCCGCCGTCCCCGATGACGTCGTCGATGACGACCTTGGTGATCAGCGGGACCAGGGCCATCACGCCCATCCCGAGCAGGGACGAGGCGAGGGCGAGAACGGTCGTCAGCCGGTACCGCCAGGCGTACGCCCACAGGCGGCGCGCCCAGCCCTCGGAGGCGGCGGGCGTGCCGTCCGCGGGCGTACGTCCCCCGTCGCCGCCGCCCGGCTCCCCCGCTCGTACCTCCGCCGTGTCCTTCGCCCCTCGGGCCGCCGCCACGTGATGCCTCCCCGCCTCGTTCGTCGCCGTCATCGCTGCCGACGGATCTGGTCAACGCGGCGCGATCCGATTTTCATCCCGTCGCAACAATCCGCGACGCGGAGTGACGATGCGCGACGCCCGGACACGCGTACGCCCGGCGCGCACGGAGGGCGCGCGCCGGGCGTCGGCGGGTCGGTGACCCGATGAAGCGGTGAATCGGTGCAGCCGTGAATCGGTGCAGCGGTGGGTCAGCCGGCCTTGATCGAGCTGATCGGGCCCATCTCGGGCGTGGCGGGCACGGACCCCTGCGGCACCCCGGTCGGGACGAAGACGCCCCGCGCCTTCGGCGTGATGTCCTTGTGGATCGCCTTGGCCACGGCCTGGATGGTGTTCACACCGTCCTGCATGGTCTTGTTGTTCTGGGTCAGCACGGTGATCGAGTAGTCGTGGGCCTTGCCGGTGAAGGCGCCGATGCTGTGGACGCGCCAGCCGTACGTCTTCCGGGGCAGCCAGCCGTTCTTCAGCTGGACGGTCGCGGTGGACGGCGCGCCCGCCGGGGTGCCCCAGCGCTGCGACGGGACGACATCGCGCATCAGACCGAGCGCGTAGGTCCGGGACGCGTCGTTCAGGACCGTGTTCTTCCGGGCCAGCCGGGACAGCAGGATCGCCTGGTCCCGGGCGGTTATCTGGGTCAGCCCCCAGTAGCCGTTGGCCCCGGGCACGGTCTGCGTCATTCCGGCGGCGGTCAGGAACCGCTGGATCTTCGCCGTCCCCAGCTGCTTCCACAGGGCCGTGGTGGAGTCGTTGTCGGACTTGGTGATCATGGCCTTGGCGAGGGTCTTCTCACGGGTGGTGAGATTCCGCTTCGCCCGCTCCGCGTCGTGGAGCAGCGCCGCGAGCACCGTCGACTTCACGATGCTGGCGGAATCGAACTTGGTACTGCCGCGGAGCTGGCAGGTGGTGTCGGAGATCCGGTCGTACAGATAGATCGCGGTCGTCGACTGACGGCCCTTGAGGGCGGCGTTGATGTCCTTCACGAGCTTCGTGGCGAGCCCGGGCTTCTTGGACACGCAGGTGACCTGCGGTGTGGCGGCGGCGGCCGGAGCGGCCGACAGCAGCGTGGGCACCAATGCGGCGGCGGCGAGCGCCGCGGTCATCGCGGTGCGGCGGCGAGTCATGGAAGGTTCCCATCCCCTGGAGTCGATGCGACGGACGCACATCCGTTCGGTGCGTCCGTCGCAGGAGATGACTGACAGGGGGGTGAAAGGTTGTGCGAGGGGGTGCGGGAGGGGGCGAACAGTTACACGCCAGTGACATGCCCTCGCCGGGGGGCCTCTCGGGGTCCGGGCCGCGCCCGGCGGCCGTACGTTGTCGGCGGCCCGCGGCCCGCCGGTGGCTCAGCTCCCCCGGGCCGCGCCCGGCGACCTGGCGTTGTTCGCGGTCCGCACCACCGTCGTGGCTTGTCGCGCAGTTCCGCCCCCTATGCCTTCGGCAATGGGGGGACCCCCAGCGCCTTGGCCCTCCACGGCATCGCCCGAACTACCCGGGTCCCGCCCGGCGACCTGATGTTGTCGGCGGTCTGCCGACCGTGCGTGGCTTGGCGCGCAGTTCCCCGCGCCCCTAAAAGCTCTCCCCGGCTCGGGTCCTGAAAAGGGCGCCGCTCCCCGGCAGAAGGAGCCCGTCTCTCTCCGAGAGCGGCCAGGAGGGCAGCCTAGGGGCGCGGGGAACTGCGCGAACAACCACAGACGGCCCGCAGACCGCGGACAACGCCAGGCCGCCGGGCGCGACCCGGCCCCGAGGCCCCGGCCCCGGGACCCGCAGCCGCCGGGCCCGGGCCCGGGCACCCGGAAGCGCTACGCGCTCGCGTCGTGCGTCGCGGCGAACATTTTGAGCGTCGCGGGGAGGACGACGACCGAGGGGCCCGCCGCGGCCAGGGACTTCGACAGGTCCGCCGCCAGCGTCTCCGGGGTGGTCCGGAGCGCGGGGACGCCGAAGGACTCCGCGAGGGCCACGAAGTCCGGCCGGGCCAGTTCCGTACCCGTGGTCTCGCCGTAGGCGTCCGTCATGTACTCGCGGAGGATGCCGTAGCCACCGTCGTCGACGATGAGCCAGGTCACCGGCAGGTCGTACTGGCGGGCGGTGGCCAGTTCCGCGATGGAGTACATGGCGCCGCCGTCGCCGGAGACCGCGAGCACCGGCCGGTTGGGGTCGGCGACGGCCGCCCCGAGCGCGGCCGGGAAGGCGTAGCCGAGGCCGCCCGCGCCCTGGGCGGAGTGCATGGTGTTCGGCTTGCGGGCGTCGAACGCGGCCCAGGCCCAGTAGGAGAGGATCGTCATGTCCCAGAAGCCGGGCGAGTCGTCCGGCAGGGCGTCCCGTACGGCCGTCAGCAGCGACTGTTCCAGCGTGCGGTCCTGGGCGGCGATCCGGGCGTGGACACGGTCCAGCAGGGCCCGGACCCGGCCCGGCGCCTCGGGGTCGGGGCGTTCGGGCGCGGTCTCCAGCAGGGCGGAGAGCGCGATCCGGGCGTCCGCGTGGATGCCGATGCCCGGATGGTTGGACTCCAGTTTCCCCGCGTCGGCCTCGATCTGGATCACTCGGCCGCGCGGGGCGAAGGTGTGGTAGTTCGAGGAGAGTTCGCCGAGGCCGGAGCCGACGACGAGCAGTACGTCGGCGTCTTCCAGGAAGTCCGTGGTGTGCCGGTCCTCCACCCAGGAGCGGAGCGACAGCGGGTGCTTCCAGGGGAAGGCGCCCTTGCCGCCGTAGGTGGTGACGACGGGCGCGTTCAGCCGTTCGGCGAGCGCCCGCAGCTTCCCGGTGGCGTCGGAGCGGATCACTCCGCCGCCCGCGATGATCGCCGGGCGTTCGGCACCGGCGAGCAGATGGGCGGCGACGGCGGTCAGCTCGGGGCGCGGAAGGACGTCCTCCGGGGTGGCGTCCACGGCCGTGACGACGGGCAGCACGGTCGGTGCGGTCAGTACGTCCTGCGGGATCTCGACCCAGACCGGTCCGTGCGGCGCGGTCAGCGCCGAGCGCCAGGCGTCGGCGATCACGGACGGGATCTGGGAGGCGGTACGGGCGGTGTGCACGGACTTGACGACGTCCCGGAAGGACGCCTGCTGGTCGCGGAGTTCGTGCAGATAGCCGTGTCGGCCGCCGCCGAGCCCGGCGGCGGGCACCTGGCTCCCGATCGCCAGTACGGGCGCGGAGGCCGCCGCCGCCTCCTGGAGGGCGGCGAGCGACATCAGCGCCCCGGGCCCGGTGGAGAGCAGCAGCGGGGCGACCTCGCCGGTGATCCGGCCGTACGCGTCGGCGGCGAAGCCCGCGTTGTTCTCGATCCGCAGCCCTATATAGGTGAGGGACGAGCGGCGCAGCGCGTCGAACATGCCGAGGGCGTGCTGTCCGGGCAGTCCGAAGACGGTGGTGGCGCCGAGGCCCTGGAGGGTCTCGACGACGAGGTCGCCGCCGGTGCGGCCGGGCGGCGGGTTGAGCGCCGCCTCGGTCTGCCGGGCCGTCGGCTTCAGTACGACGTCGTGGTCGTGGGTCACCGTCCGGCCCTCCCGGCCGCGATCTGCCGGCTCATGATCGTGGTCAGCTCGTACGCCGTGTGGGAGGCGGCGACCGAGGTGATCTCGGCATGGTCGTACGCGGGCGCCACCTCGACGACATCGGCGGAGACCAGGTTGCAGGAGGCCAGGCCGCGCAGGATCTCCAGCAGCTCGCGGGAGGTCATACCGCCCGCCTCGGGGGTGCCGGTGCCGGGGGCGTGCGCCGGGTCGAGGCAGTCGATGTCGATGGAGATGTAGAGGGGCCGGTCGCCGATCCGCTGCCGGAGCTGGTCGGCGATCTCGTCGGCGCCGCGCCGGTAGACATCGGCGGAGGTGACGATGCCGAAGCCCAGCTTCTCGTCCTCGGTGAGGTCGCCCCGGCCGTACAAGGGGCCGCGAATACCCACGTGGGAGAGGGCGGAGGTGTCGAGGATGCCCTCCTCGACGGCCCGCCGGAACGGGGTGCCGTGGGTGTATTCGGCGCCGAAGTAGGTGTCCCAGGTGTCCAGGTGGGCGTCGAAGTGGAGCAGCGCGACGGGGCCGTGCTTCTTGGCGACGGAGCGCAGCAGCGGCAGGGCGATGGTGTGGTCGCCGCCGAGGGTCATCAGGCGGGCGCCGGTGTCGAGGAGGCCGTCGGCGGCGGCCTCGATGGTCTCCACGGCCTCGTTGATGTTGAACGGGTTGGCGGCGATGTCGCCCGCGTCGGCGACCTGTGCCAGGGCGAAGGGCGAGGCGTCCTGTGCCGGGTTGTACGGGCGCAGCAGCCGGGACGCCTCGCGGATGGCGTTGCCGCCGAACCGGGCGCCGGGCCGGTAGGAGACCCCGGCGTCGAAGGGGACGCCGACGACGGCGACGTCGGTCCGGCCGACCTCGTCCAGGCGGGGCAGCCGGGCGAAGGTCGCGGGGCCCGCGAACCGGGGGATGCGGGAGGAGTCGACGGGCCCGCGCGGCGCGGCCTGAGCGGCGGCCTGGGCGGCCTCGGCGGTCGGCGCGGCGTGAGCGGCCCCGGCGGTCTGGGCGGTCGGCGCGGCGTGAGCGGCCTCAGCGGTCGGCGCGGTCCGGGCGGTCGGCGCGGTGCCGTCGGCCGTACCGGTGCTCTCGGTGCCGCCGGTGCCGCCGCTGTTCGGAGCGGTGCTCATACCCTGTTGCCCTCTTCCTGCGTTTCCGCGTCTGCTGCTGACGCCGCCGCTTGTGACGGCCGCGTGGGGTACCGCGTCGGGATCTCGGTGGAGATCCTCCTGTTCGCCCGCTTTCCACGGTAGCCAGCGGGCGCGGTCGGGCCGACCCGGGGCCGCCCCTCGGGGCGCCGACCCGGCCGTCGAGCCCGGGCCCGGCCGGGCCCGGGCCCGGGGACCGTACCCCGGCCGAGGCCGCGCCCCGTACCGTCACCCGGGGGATCAGGAGCGATATCACACCCCGGCCGACCCTGGACAGCCGAGATGACCAGCGGGTAACTTCGATCTCGGGAATGTTCTGAGCAAGCGCTTGGACAGAGACCTGGGACGGGCCCCGGACACCGGGACGGACCGGGACGGATACCGGCGAGAAGGAGGCGTTCGTGCGCCGCAGCGTTTACCAAGAGGACCACGAGGCGTTCCGGGAGACCATCCGCGCCTTCGTCGAGGCCGAGGTCGTCCCGGTGTACGACGAGTGGCTGGCCGCCGGGCAGGCGCCCCGCGACTTCTACGGCAAGCTGGGCGAGCTGGGTGTCTTCGGGATCGAGGTCCCCGAGGAGTACGGCGGCGCCGGGGAGTCCTCCTTCAAGTTCCAGGCCGTGATCACCGAGGAGTGCGCCCGGGCCGGGGTCTCCTTCGGCGGCTCCTCGGTCCATGTCGCGCTCTGTCTGCCGTATCTGATGGCGTACGGCACCGAGGAGCAGAAGAAGCGCTGGCTCCCCGACTTCGTCTCCGGCGCCACCATGTACGCCATCGCCATGACCGAGCCGGGCACCGGCTCCGACCTGGCGGGCATGAAGACGACCGCGAAGCTGTCGGACGACGGTACGCACTACGTCCTGAACGGCGCCAAGACCTTCATCACCGGCGGCGTCCACGCCGACCGGGTGATCGTCTGCGCCCGGACCGCCCCGCCCACCCCCGAGGACCGCCGCCACGGCATATCGCTGTTCGTCGTGGACGCGTCCCTGCCGGGTTACGCGGTCGGCCGCACCCTCGACAAGCTGGGCCTGAAGGCGTCCGACACCGCCGAACTCTCCTTCACCGATGTGAGGGTCCCGGCCGGGGATCTGCTCGGCAAGGAGCACAAGGGCTTCTCCTACCTCGGCCAGAACCTGCCGCAGGAGCGGCTGGCGATCGCCGTCGGCGCGTACGCCCAGGCGTCGGCCGCGATCCGGTTCGCCCAGCAGTACGTCACCGAGCGCACCGTCTTCGGCCAGCCGGTGGCCGCCTTCCAGAACACCAAGTTCGAACTCGCCGCCTGCAAGGCCGAGGTCGACGCGGCCGAGGCCGTGGTGGACCGGGCGCTGGAGGCTCATGACGCGGGCGAGCTGACGGCCGCCGAGGCCGCGTCGGCGAAGCTGTTCTGTACGGAGGTCGCGCACCGGGTGATCGACCGCTGCCTCCAACTGCACGGCGGCTACGGCTATATGAACGAGTACCCGATCGCCCGGCTCTACGCCGACAACCGGGTCAACCGGATCTACGGCGGCACGAGCGAAGTGATGAAGTCCATCATCGCGAAGTCCATGGGACTGTGAGCCACGGGGCACACCTTCTCCCATGAACACGCCATCACCGGAACACCGGCCGCAGGAGCAGCGGCGGCCGGAACCGCACGGGACACCGGCCGCCCCGCCCGAGGGTGTGCCGGACGCGCCCGACACACCGGACACACCCGACGACGCCACGAGCGCGCTCGACGGACTGCTCGAACTGCTCGACCTCGAACAGATCGAACGCGATATCTTCCGCGGGCTGTCGCGCCCCACGATCGTCCCCCGGGTCTTCGGCGGCCAGGTCGCCGCCCAGGCCCTGGTCGCGGCGGGCCGTACCGTCCCCCCGGACCGTACGGCCCACTCCCTCCACGCGTACTTCCTGCGGATGGGCGACCCCGGGGCGCCGATCGTCTACACGGTCGACCGGATACGCGACGGCTTCTCCTTCACCACCCGCCGGGTCGTCGCCGTCCAGCACGGCCGCCCGATCTTCCATCTCTCCGCCTCGTTCCAGCTCCACGAGGAGGGGCTGGAGCACCAGGCCCCGATGCCGCCCGCCACCGACCCGGAATCGCTGCCCACGGCGGGCGACATGCTGGCCTCGTACGCCCAGCACTTCGCCGACCCGTCGGCCGTCGACCGGCTCAAGGAGGCCAGGGCGGCGATCGACCTGCGGTACGCGGCGCCCCCGCCGTACGCCACGGTCGGCGAGGTGCGCGAACCCCGCTCGCAGGTCTGGTTCCGCACCATCGGCAAGCTCGCCGACGATCCGCTGCTCCATGTCTGTCTGGCGACGTACGTCTCCGATATGACGCTCCTCGACTCGGTGCTGCTGGCACACGGCCGGGGCGGCTGGGCGGTCGGCGACGTCATGGGCGCCTCCCTCGACCACGCGATGTGGTTCCACCGGCCGTTCCGGGCCGACGAATGGCTGCTCTACGACCAGGAGTCGCCGTCCGCCGCGGGCGGCCGGGGGCTGGGGCAGGCGCGGATCTACACCCAGGACGGGCGGCTGGCGATCTCGGTGATCCAGGAGGGGCTCATCCGCGCGGCCCGCGGCTGACGGACCACGGCGCTCCCGGCCCGGGGGCGGGCGTCCGCCGCGCCCGCCCGTATCCCCCACGTCCGTCGGGCCGTCAGTCCGTACCGCCCGTCCGTACCGGGCGTGGCGCGCCGGGCGCGGGCGGCGGGGCGCATACCGTCCGGCCCATGACCGACCAGCACACCCCGCCCGGACCGGCCCCGGACGGGGACGACCCGCCGGAGAGCACCACCACCGTGATCGTGGCGGCGCTCGCCAATCTGGGCATCGCGGCGGCCAAGGCGGTCGCGGGCGTCCTCAGCGGCTCCAGCGCGATGCTCTCCGAGGCCGCGCACTCCGTCGCCGACACCGTCACCGAGGTGATGCTGCTGACGGCCCTGCGCCGCTCCGACCGGCCCGCCGACGACGACCACCCCCTCGGCTACGGCCCCGAACGGTACATCTGGGCCCTGCTCGCGGCGGTCGCCACCTTCGTCGGCGGCGCGGTCTTCGCCGTCTACGACGGCATCCACACCCTCACCCACGGCGAGGACCCCGGCGACCCCCTCGTCTCGTACCTCGTCCTCGCCGCCGCGTTCCTGCTGGAGGCGTTCTCCCTCCGGACCGGCCTGCGCCAGGTACGGGCGGAGGCCGCCCGGATCGACGCCACACCCCGGCACTATCTGCGCGTCACCCCCGACACGGCCGTGAAGGCGGTCGTCATGGAGGACTCGGCGGCCCTTGCGGGCCTGCTCCTCGCGGCGGCCGGCCTGCTCGGCACCCAGCTCAGCGGTTCGCCGGTCTACGACGGGGTGGCGTCGATCCTGATCGGCGTCCTGCTGGTGTACGTCGCCTGGGCCCTCGGCCGCAGCAACGCCCGCCTCCTGATCGGCCGCCCCCTGCCGCCGGACCTGCGGGACGCGATCCGCGAGGAGATCCTCACGGTCCCGCACATCGTGCGCGTACTGGAACTGACGACCCTGATCCAGGGCCCCCGGGAGATCCTGATCGCGGCCAAGGTCGACTTCCGCGACGCGTCGAGCGCGGCGCAGGTGGAATGGGCCTGCGAGGAGGCGGAACAGCAACTACGAGAACTGCTCCCGTCGATCCGCCGCGTCTACCTGGACCCGACACCGGGGGTGGCGCCGCGCCCCTGATGCCGCCAGACACGGTCGGCTCAGCCTGTTCATCGCCTCCGGCGGTCCGTGGCCGGGTCAGGCGGCCCCATGAAGGCGTCGAGCCCTTCGACGATCTCGCGCAGCTCACGGGCTCCACGAGGCGACATCGCCCGGACCACGCCGTCGAGCAGCGCCCGGCCATCGAAAGGATCGCCGCAGCAGTACCAGCACACGTTGCCGAACTCGTCGTCATGCCAGAGCTCGCGCGCGGGCTTGTGGACGTACTCCTTCCACCGACGCAACGCCGCACTGACGTCACCGGGTTGGAGATAGTTCCGTGTGCGCTCAAGCCGATGGATCTCGGCCAGCGCCCGCGAGGAGAGCCGATCGATGCCCGGCCTCGGGCGATGTGCCCGCTGCCGGTCCGGAGTCACCGCCCGGATGCGTCCTGGCCGTCTACGCGGCATAGCCCTTTCGGTTCGTCGTCATGCCACGCATGGTGACAGAAGCCCGAACGGCGTCTCGACCGGTTTTACGCGCCTCCGGCTTCGCCGGATCCGGCCGCCACCGACCGCGCACGAAACAACTGCTCACCACGCGAGCCCGGTTACCGCCCGAGCCGCGCCCGGTATCGTCAACGCCACCACCGACGAACGGGGCGGAAAGCGTGCCGCACAACGAACGCCAGAGCTCACCTGATTCACACCCTTCGCCACATATGCCGGAGTCGGCACTAGTAATGAAAAACGGCACCCCCGGCTGACAAACCCGCAGGTGGGAAACTGTGCTCCCCGCGCGTGCGGGGATGGTCCCCGGGTGGTCTCCGCCTCGCCGTGCTGCTTGGCGTGCTCCCCGCGCGTGCGGGGATGGTCCCCTTCACCACGGCCGACAGCCCGGCGAGGGTCGGTGCTCCCCGCGCGTGCGGGGATGGTCCCTTGTTGCCGCCGTAGCGGGACTTGGCCTTCTCGTGCTCCCCGCGCGTGCGGGGATGGTCCCCGTGCCAGTGCGGCAGCGCCGTCTGCCCCGACGTGCTCCCCGCGCGTGCGGGGATGGTCCCCTATGCACCTCGTGCGGCGAGCCCGCCCGGCCGTGCTCCCCGCGCGTGCGGGGATGGTCCCCGGCCGCTCAAGTCCCAGGGCTTCCGCCTCTTGTGCTCCCCGCGCGTGCGGGGATGGTCCTCGCGTAAAGGAAACAGGGGAATTCGACGGTGCGTGCTCCCCGCGCGTGCGGGGATGGTCCCCGCCGGGCTGGGCTTTCCCCGGCGGGTGGATCGTGCTCCCCGCGCGTGCGGGGATGGTCCCCGCCTTACGACACCACACGGAGTCCACGTTCGGTGCTCCCCGCGCGTGCGGGGATGGTCCCAGCGCCAGCGCGCCCTGCGCGAGGTTCACGACGTGCTCCCCGCGCGTGCGGGGATGGTCCCCACTCTCGTTGGCCCGGAACTCGAAGGGCTCGGAACCGGTGCTCCCCGCGCGTGCGGGGATGGTCCCGCCGTGTGCGTGATCCCCGGCATCAGCATCACGTGCTCCCCGCACGTGCGGGGATGTTCCCAGGTAGTCGATGCCGAGCTGCTCCCAGGACAGGTGCTCCCCGCGCGTGCGGGGATGTTCCCGCCACGTACGTGCCGACCGTGATGGCGCTGTCGTGCTCCCCGCGCGTGCGGGGATGTTCCCGCGTACTCGTGCTGACCGCTCATCGCGGCCCCGTGCTCCCCGCGCGTGCGGGGATGGTCCCTGTCCGGACGAGATGATGCGCTCGCTCATGTGGTGCTCCCCGCGCGTGCGGGGATGGCCCCGACGCAGGTGGCGTCGTCGCGGTACCTGTCCGGTGCTCCCCGCGCGTGCGGGGATGTTCCCTTCCGAGTCGTCTGGGACGATCAGGTGTCCGAGTGCTCCCTGCGCGTGCGGGGATGGTCCCGGGATCTCGGCGCGCTCCACGGCGTCGCGCCCGTGCTCCCCGCGCGTGCA
This sequence comes from Streptomyces sp. NPDC020875, assembly GCF_040641415.1. Lineage (NCBI taxonomy): Bacteria > Bacillati > Actinomycetota > Actinomycetes > Kitasatosporales > Streptomycetaceae > Streptomyces > Streptomyces sp. NPDC020875. The sequence continues at coordinate 142,384 of NZ_JBFADP010000010.1, forward strand.
GGGATGGACCTCATCGAGGACTACGACGGGGAGAGTCCTGCGGCACCGGAGGGCGTGGGTTCGGCAGGCAGCACGGCGGGGGTGGTCATGCCGTTGTTGGCGAGGGCGAGCGCGTCCAGTTCGACTCCGCTCACCAGGACACCGGGAAGGTCCTCGAAGAACGACAAGGCTTCCGCCACGGCGTCGGTGAGGGATTCCGCCGTGAAGATGCAGATGAAGCGGGAGTAACCCGGGGCTTCGGCCAGCCCGATCCGTCCGTCGTTGAAGCGGTCCGACCAGTCCAGGGCATCCGACTGCTCCGGCGTGAGCGGGGCGTCGAGGACCAGGTTGAAATGCCACTCACGCACAGTTGCGGTGCTTGCCGATGAAGACGTCAATCTTCTTCGCCTCTTCTCCAGGGTTCCGGGGAGTGCTGTGCACCCTCACCATGTCACTGCACGGGCAGCAGATGACCACTCCCCAGTTATGTCCGTTCTGGGAGCACGTCACCTTCATCCCGCACGCCTCAGCTCGTTTCAGAGCCGCTTCCACGTCCTTCTTCTGGTGCCGGTCTCCTTTGGCCATGGCGGTACGTCTATTCGACGCCACCCGGGCGCGTGGGCCGGGCTCGACGCTGCCACCCGATCGGGCGAGGCTCACCAGAGGCAGGGAGAACGGGGGCGCTCCGCCGCGCACAGTCGGAGGACCGAGCGGACTGGATCAGTTCTGGTCACCGAAGTTGGCGGACCATCGTGGCGTAGATCGGGGAATCCGGAAACGGCTGCTGGGGGCCGACATTCTCGTAGCCCCACTCCTCGTACAGAGTCTGGACCTTGGGGTGGGTGGGCTCGACGAGGAGAGTGACCCGCTCCTCTGGCCGATCGGCCAGCAGTTCTTCGTGGATACGACGTGCAGCTCCGGTCTTGCGCCAGGGCGCGCGGACCATGAGTTCGAACAGGGCGAGGGTGCGTTCTCCGCCGTACTCGTCGGTGAAGTCGTCGGGGAGCGGAGTGAGCATCTTGGACCACCAGCCGGTCCTTTGGGGGAGCCTGGAGCCGTATGCGTAGCCGATCGGCTGATCGACGGCGTAGCCCAGTACGACTTCCCATCCGGGTAGTGACGCCTGTCCGTCGAGGCGGTCTTCGAAGCCCTGAACGGAGAAGAAGGGGTCCGAGAGCCGGTCGGCGTACACCTCCGCGTAGATCTCGGCGAGTGTGGGGCGCACGGCGGCAAGGTCATCAAGTCCGTGGCGGCGAAGAGCGATCACCGGCTGCTGATTACTCACAGTGTCTCCTGTTCGGCCGTCCGGCCTCCTGGGCGGCCTTGGCATCGGGGCGATGGTGAACAAGGCGAACTCTCCCATCCCTTGGGCGACCCGCTCGCCTCCGCGTGGCAGGTGCTCCCCGCGCGTGCGGGGAGCCGCGCGACACCGGTTTCCGGGAAATGCTGAGGCATCGAGAACCCGTGTCAGGCTAAACCGCCGCCGGTACCGTTCTCAGTGGAGGATGAGAACCAGGAGACCCGTATGGCGCCTTGGAGCGAGTACACGACAGGTCAACGAATCAAGATCCTTCGAGGGAAGACGCTTCGGCAGTCCGACCTCGCCGAGATGGCAGGGCTGTCCCTGGCGACGATCCAGCAGGCCGAGCAGGACAAGCGCCTCTCCTTGCAGACGCTTCTTCTGATCTCGTCGGCGCTCGGGGCGGATACAGCTGTGATCCTCGGACAGCAGGGGCCGCGCCGGGGAATGGAGCAGGACGACCGGGCTACGGTCAGGGAGCTGTCGAGAGCGGTACATGACACATCCGCCGGTCTGTTTCCCGGCACCCTCACGGTACCGACGCTCACCACTACGACCGAACACCTTCGCCAGTGCTGGGCGCTGTACTGGGAAGGCAAGTACGTGGCCGCCGGGGCCTTGGCGGGCCCGCTGATCGCGGAGGCGGCGGCCTGCGTACGGGAACAGCCAGACGGCATGCAGGCGAAGGCTTGGACAGTCCTGTCGGATGCCTATCGGCTCGCCGCCTACGTGGCGAACTTGATGGGGTCCCGGGACCTCGCCTACGCCGCGATCGGACACGCGCAGGCCGTCGCGTCCCTTGCCGACAGCGGACTGAGCAGCGCGCTCGTAATGTCGGGGCGCGCGTGGATCTACTTGAGGGACGCACGGCTCAAGGAGTCGTTGATACTCGCGGAGAAAGCCGCCACGGATATTGAGCCGTGCTTCTCGCGGGCGACGACGGACGAATTGGTCGCCTACGGATCGCATATCAACTTCGCCGCCGTCGTCGCCTCCCGTGTCGGCAACGGCGGGCTGGCCGGTGACTACCTCAGTCAGTCCCACGCCGCAGGGGCCCGGATGGGGCGCGAGGCTCGGGCACATGGCACGGTCTTCGGACCGGTCACGGCGAGCACGCAGGCGGTGGGGATCAAGGTCGCTCTCGGCCAGACAGGGCAGGCGCTGCGACTGATCGCCGATATCGAGCCGTATCACGAAGCATTCCTGTCCGGGGCCGCGCGCAGCCGCTACGCCATGGACAAGGCCATGGCACAGGCCGACGCGAAGTTGTGGGACGCGTCGCTGGACACTCTGGAGCGGGCACTGCTCGATCACCCTGTCTGGGCCCGGCACCAAGCGCTGCCGTCCGTCATCCTGGAGAAGGTCGGCCGCGCCTCCACGGCTCGGCTCCGGCGCGTCTCAAGGCTGGTCGCGACCGGCCCCGACAGGGCTGACGGGTTCTCCCCCGCGACGTCGAAGACAGCCCTCTGACCCCTACGCGCCATGTGAGTCCGTGCTGTTGCCCGAAGCGGCTCAGTGAATCCAGCCGCTGGTGAAGCGCGCCTTGTTCGTCGCCGCGCAATGTGCACCCGTACCCGCGTGACAGTACGGGTAGTAAGTGCCGAAGCCCAGAACGGAGTTCAGTGTGTCTGACACCGGAGATGAGCACATCGGAGCCCGTATCGCGTCCCTGCGCAAATTGAGCGGCTTCACACAGCGTGAGTTCGCCGACGCCGCCTATCTGTCCCTGGGGGCCGTCCGGAAGGTCGAACGGGGAGAGCGGCTGCCGACGAATGGATTCCTGATCTCCGCCGCCCGCGCGCTGCGCAGTACGGTCGAGGAGTTGTCAGGCCAGCCCTACCGGTCCCAGAACGCGGCAGACCAGAAGGTGCACGGCCCGATCCAGGGGATCCGTACCGCCGTACGCCGGTACGACCTTCCGACAGATGCCTACGCCCGGCCCCGGCCCTTGCCCGAATTGAAGGCCGACGTACGGATGGCCGCCGAGTACCGCAAGAGCGCCAAGTACTCGCGTCTCGGTGCACTGCTCCCCGGCCTGTTGGAAGAGCTGACGGCCACATTTCATCTGGGGGATGACGCGCGAAAGCGCAAGGCTGTGGCCGGTTTGCTGGCCTCCTGCTATTACATGGCCCACGGCCTGGCGTTCCGCCTCGGATATGCGGACCTGACAGGCCAGTTGGAAGATCGGATGCGGTGGGCCGCAGCCAGCGCCGACGACCCGCTGATGTGCGCACTGGCCGAATGGACCCACTCCTACTCGTTCCATGCCTTCGGTGATTACGACGGCGCCCTGGGCGTTCTGCGGGCCGCGCGCGAAGAGCTGGAGTCGGACGACGCGGTGCGGGGCGCGGCCCGTATCACCCTGCTGGGAAGCATCCGCCTTCGGGAATCGTCCATCGCATCGTTCGCCCAGGACACCGATCTCACGGCCGATCACATCAGGGAAGCCGCCGTACTCGCCGACCGGATTCCGGACGGCCGCGACCAGTTGCATTACCACATGACATTCGGCCCGGCGAACGTGGCGGTCCACGACGTGGCGGCTCAAGTGGAGCTGAAGCAACCGGGTAAGGCGGTCAAGCGGGCGGCCGATGTCCGTTTCCCGGCGGATATGGCGCGCACCCGGCAGGGGCACCACTTCGTAGCGGTCGCCCGCGCGCACTTGGACCTCGACCGGCGCGAGGATGCCCTGAGTTATCTGAAACGAGCCCGGGCGATTGCTCCGGAGCAGACGCGGTTCCACCCCATTGCGCGGGAGACCGCCCGCACGCTCACCACGAAGTACCGCCGTACGACCGAGGATCTGCGTACCTTCACGAACTGGTTGGGAATCCAGCCGTAGCCAAGCTTCCGGAAGGCCGGCAGCGCCCTCGCCGACCCGGGGTACCGGGCGGTACAGGCTGGCTACCTCAGGTCTGGGGCTGCTGTGGCCTGCCGCACGGGCCAGATCCAGTACACCATCAACCCCTTCACGAGCCATCTCAACCACCAAGAACCCACCCAGACCACCAGTGGCACATCACCAACACCCCGTCACACCTCGTCGGCATGGAACATGGACAGGTCCTGACCCGGCGCCCGCGAAACTACTTCACAACCCCACCGCGCCCCGTATCGTCAACGCCCAACACCGACGAACGGGGACAGGAAACGCGCCGCACAACAAGAGCCAGCACTGCCCCCATTCATCACCTTCGCCACAAAAGCCGGAGTCGGCACTAGTAATGAAAAACAGCACCTGCGGCTGACAAACCCGCAGGTGGGAAAGGGTGCTCCCCGCGCGTGCGGGGATAGTCCCTCCGGCTCTTCGACAGGTCCGAACTCCGGCTCGTGCTCCCCGCGCGTGCGGGGATAGTCCCCACTACGTCCTCCAGGACGTGACCCCGCTCCCGTGCTCCCCGCGCGTGCGGGGATAGTCCCATGCACCCGGCGCCGCCGGCGTTCACCATCGAGTGCTCCCCGCGCGTGCGGGGATAGTCCCACCCAAGGTCAGAGCCGAATTACGCCATACGGGTGCTCCCCGCGCGTGCGGGGATAGTCCCGACGTGTGGCCGCTGACCCGGTCTCCCGTCGGGTGCTCCCCGCGCGTGCGGGGATAGTCCTCGACTCCGACCAGCCGGGCGAGGACGAGGACGGTGCTCCCCGCGCGTGCGGGGATAGTCCCTCCTCGACCACGCGCACGCCCACGGACTCCACGTGCTCCCCGCGCGTGCGGGGATAGTCCCGGCGGGGGCGGGGATAGTCCCGGCGGGGGCGGGGCGGGCTCGTCGTCGTCCTGGGTGCTCCCCGCGCGTGCGGGGATAGTCCCACCCGCCTCGAGCCCGGCGGATCGATCATCGTGTGCTCCCCGCGCGTGCGGGGATGGTCCCCAAGCCCTGCAACTCGCCGCCGGCAGTCTCCAGTGCTCCCCGCGCGTGCGGGGATGGTCCGTCCGCCGCACCATGCTGAGGCTCCGTGAAATTGTGCTCCCCGCGCGTGCGGGGATAGTGCCCGTACGGACACAGATACTGGCTGGCAGTACGGCGGAGTGGTCATACCGTTGTTGGCGAGGGCGCGTGCGTCCGGCTCGCCCCCGTCGCCCGAACGACTTCCTTTACGTCCCCGCAGATGTCCGCGCCGGTCTCCTGCTGCCAGGTCGGCCGTACGAACCACGGCGCTGCCTTCTGCCAAAGCCACCGACGGAAAATGGAGTCATACGGCTGCGGAAGTGCGTCTGAGGCGTTCTCGAAGATCGATGACCTCCGGGTGCGTACGCAGCTCCGGGCGGGCGGTGAAGTCGGCGTCCAGGGTCCGGAGCACCTCCGTGACCTGCGCGGAGCGGACCGTGGCCGCATAGCTGACAAGCGACGCGGCTGTCGTCAGCGACTGTTCCAGCTCATCGCGACGTAAGTAGGAGCGGGCCAGCCAAGTGCCGTGCAGAAGGGCGTCACGGTCCTCCGTGCGTTCGGCGTGGGTTCCGAGCCAAGGAGTGATCAGGGGGTCGGCCTCGGCCAGCAGCCGGTGAGCGTCGGGGGCTCCGGAGAACGCCGCCGTGATCAGGGTCTGGCCGGTGACGACATCGAGATCCGTCAGCCAGTACAGCCATGGGGGTCGACTGCCGATCGCGTCGGGGTGGCCGAGGTGTTCCAGGGCCTCGTCCGTGGAGCGCCGGAATCCGTGGACGTCACCGAGGGCGGCATGGGCGTGGGCGTGCCGGGCGGCGGCAAGGGCACGAACTGTCGGCGGTGCGGCGGAGGCGGTGACGATCGCCGCGTTGGCCAGGTCGATGGCATCGCGAAGTCGGCCCAACGTGGTCGCTTGATAGGTGAGGCAACTGTAGATGTGGGAGGTCAGGGCCGCGTCGCCGGACTCATGGGCGCCCGCGAGCCCGGTACGGAAATAGCGTTGCGCCAGCCCGTGCAGTCCGGCGTCCATCGCCATCCAACCGACAGTCTGCGCGAGTTGGGCCCACAGATTGATGGTACGGACGCGAATCTCCGAGGTCGCGAACCTGTTGCCGAGTACGTGGTCGGCGACCAGAGTGAAATGGCGGTGCGCGTGGTGAAGAGTTGAGCGGTTGCCGCCCTCGGCGTCGTCGATGTGCCGGATCGCGTCGACGGTCGCGGCGATGGAGTCGGCAACGGCCTCGGTGACGACCGGACCGTGCGAAGCCGCGCCGCCGGGGGCAACGGCCCGGCCGGAAGGAAAAGTGAAGGCGGCGGGATTGGTGAGAGCCGCACCACTGACCGCCAGAAAGGATCTGCGCTCCATGTCGCCCCCATCGTGGACAACCCACTGAGTAGCCGCTTCCACGGTAGCTCCGGAGGCCGTGTGCGGGGGCAGCCCGTCGTCAGCCCGTACCCAGGCGGTGGAGGGCCGTACCTCCGATCCCCACAGCTCGGCGGGAGTCAGCTGATGTCCGAGAGCCTCACCAAGGACATGGGCCGTGACGGTTGGCAGCGGATCACGGGGTACCCGCCCCTTGCCCACCCAGTCGGCCACAGTCGTACGGGCGACGCATCCCGGCCCGAGTACCGCGTTGACGGCACGGGCCAGACGCCCGGGCGACCACCCGAGAACAACCATATGAGCAGCTAGTACGTCATTACGCACGGTCACAGGCCCCTTCCCCGTTTTCGACCATAACGAACCGGGCGAGGCAAGGGCAGGTGACGACTTCGCCGCGATTCCTCTGAAGTCGGCACCCCATGACGGCATTTACGTCGGACTCGTCATGCGTATGCGCTGGTCACAGGGGGTCTAAAGGCTGTCCACTGGCAGGACGCCGTTCCCCGACGCCGGGCGCTGCCCACCAGGCGATGGCGGCGTTCTCCGCCCGAATCGCCCCGGCGGATCGCCTAGGAACGATCCCCCGGGGCTGGACCGAGCAGCTTTCCGAAGGAGCTGATCAGCCGTATGCGTGACTCTATCGCCCGTCCGTTCCCCCGTGTGGGGCACGCGACTCCGCGACCGGCGAGGTGGCCTCGGTGACCCTGGAGAGTCTGCTTGCCGAGTCCCGCCCCGTCGCCGACACCTACAAGTGCCAGGTCTGCGCGCGGGAGACCGTCGCGCCGGTCGAGGTGCGGCCCGGTCTCACGACCTGCCCCGAGCACATCCTCGATGTGTACGAGAACCGGGCGGTGGCCCGATGAACGGGACCGAACTGCCCTCATTCCGGGGGCGCGTCGTCCCCTGGATCACCCCCTGGTCCGACGCGCCG